>PWUC01000008.1 GCA_003562655.1 Clostridia bacterium | reverse complement strand
CTGTTTTTGGGCATCATGCGGGGCTCGGAAGACTGAGCTACGACGATGGACCATCCGGACGGGCGCCCCGGGATCCCGGGGCGCCCGCTCCAGAAGTCAACCCGGTCACTCCGGGGCCCGGAGGATCCCTCGGGCGAGCATATACCCGGGCTATCAAGGCTGAACCCAGCGGCCATGGAGATAGAGGATAGGACGCTGTCTGTGTCACGGCCTCATCGAAACCTGGGGCCTGACAGCCGCCACGATGCACTCCCATCTTGGGACCGCTTTCAGACCAGGTATCTGTCAAACCAGTCCACAATCAGCTCCAGCCGCCTGATCCGCCGCTTCGGCTTACCCGAACGGGAGAGCTCGTGATTTTCATCGGCGAACCGGACCAGAACGGCCTCCTTCTTCAGCCTCCTGAGGGCTATGAACCACTCCTCCGCCTGGGATATGGGGCAGCGAAGATCATTTTCCGAGTGGATTATCAGCATGGGAGCCGTGACATTGTCCACATAGGTTATGGGCGAACGGTCCAGGTATCCCATCGGATTTCTCCACGGATAGCCGGGAAACTCCCAGTTTCCATGATTGAACCCAACATCGCTGGTGCCGAACATACTGTAGCGGTTGCAGGTGCTGCGCTGGGTGACCGCCGCCCTGAAGCGGTCGGTCTGTCCCACGATCCAGTTGGTCATGTAGCCACCGAAACTCCCGCCCGTCACGCCGAGACGCCCCGGGTCGAAGGGTCTCGTACCCAGAACATGGTCGACGGCACTCATCAGGTCACGATAGTCCTTCCCTCCCCAGTCATGGTGGGTGGCCGCGTTGAACTCCTGCCCGTATCCCACGCTGCCGTGGGGATTGGCGTACACCACGGCATAACCCCGGGCGGTCAGGGTGTGGAATTCGTGGCTGAACCCGTGCCCGTAGGCTGCATGCGGGCCGCCGTGGATCTCGAGGATCATGGGATACTCTCCGTCGTCATTGATGCGAGAATCAGCGGCCGGCATCATGACCCAGCCCTGGATCTTTTTCCCTGCCGCACCGATGAAGTCAATCTCCTCGGGTTCACTGAGGACGATCTCAGACTGCAGCCAGTCATTGACCGAGGTCAGCTGCTTCAGGCCCTCCTCCTCGTCAAGAACCCAGATGTCTCCCGGGTTCAGGGCGTCACCGGCGACGAGGGCAAACCGGTCTGCCTCCGCACTGTAGCTGAAACCGGTCACTGCCCACTGCCGGTCCGTCATCTGCCGCACCTCACAGGTCGAGGTGTCGACCGCATACAGGTTGCAGCACCCGGCAGCGGTGCTGAGGAAAAAGGCCTCGTCATCCTCTCGAGCGAATACCGGACCGGACGCACTCGCACCATAGCGGCAGTCGCTGCCAATGCCGCAGCCCACGGCGGTGGCGAAGCCTCGCAGAAGATCCCGGGTCTTTCCATCCACCACGGAGGTCAGCAGCAGTGTCGATAGGGTGGCACCATGATACCGGTTGTCGTGCCCCGCATACAGTACATGGGCCCCGCAGGAGCTGATCTGGGCAGACACGGCCGGTCCCCTGCTGGCCGTCACCTTGACGGGGCTCTGACCGGCCGACCCATCGGCGGCGAACAGGTAGATATCGGTGTAGTCTGCGTAGTCGGGCTCATCGCAGCGCACCGTGCTGCAGGCCACGTACTGCCCGCCCGGATCCCAGGTGGGGCCCGCATGGTTGAACAGTCCGTCGGTTATGCGCTCCGGCTCTCCAGCGGGGTCGACGTCGACTACGAACAGGTGCGAAAACCGGTCGTAGGTGAAACCGGCTCCGTTGAGTTTGTAGCGGATCCTGCTGATGATCCTGACGTCATCATCGGGCTCCTGGTCACAGCCGGTCAGCTCGCCCTCGCGCACTGCAGCTGCAAAGGCGATGCGGGATCCATCGGGCGACCAGCTGAACTCCCTGACCCCCTGATCCATCTCGGTCAGCTGCCGCGCCTCTCCCCCATCCGCCGGGATCACCCACACCTGCTGCTCATCACCACCCCGGGCAGATAAAAAGGCGATCATGCTTCCGTCGGGGGACCAGCGCGGATGGGTGTCCCGTCTTCCCCGGGTGAAGGGGAGGCTCTCCCCCCCGGCGACCGCTGCGATCCTTATCCGGGAGACGTATTTGTCTTCCCCCTCGTCAATGTGGGTCTGTACATGGGCGACGCGTTCTCCGTCAGGCGAGATCTGGGGATCGGCCACCCAGGTGTAACGGTACAGATCGTCAATCTGGATCGGTCGCCTGTCTCCGGTGGCATCACTCATCTTGACGCCCCACTCCCTCCTCAAAAAGACCGGCGGGACCGCCAGGCCCCGCCCTGAGACATCATCAGTGGCTCGGAAGCTGGTGCAGCGGAGGTTCTGTTCCCTCCGGGATTGGTGACACGTACTCGCGTTCCTTTGTGTCCTCCAGGAAAGCCTCCCTGGCCCTCTTCAACTCCTCCGGATCGGTCAGGAGCTGCCAGGCGGTCAATCCCAGGATCCTGGCGGCCTGCAGCATCCCCTTGTGCCCTATGCCCATACCGGAGGCCGCAGTCACCTGCCAGGAGTG
>PWUC01000087.1 GCA_003562655.1 Clostridia bacterium | reverse complement strand
TCGCGCCGGACAGTCACTGAAGAGGTCGGTTTTCCGCCTCCATCTGGGACAGGGTGACGATCTCACCGCAGTCAGTTCCCCCGATAGGCGCTACTTCGCACTGGTGCCTGCCCGCTCCACCTTTTCCTGCATCAAAGAATCCCTGATGATGAGCTCGCTGCGGAGCATTTTGAGATCGCGGCACAATCCGCCGCCGCGTAGCAGAGATGGTAGAAGACCAGCCGCTCCCCGTATATCACATCGACCTCGGCCGTGGGGCATTTCCCTGGAGCCAGGTCATCACCGGGAGAAGGGACACCGGCCAATACTTGTATTGCGGTGGTGTCCAGCAGACTGCCCGAGACACAGCAGACGAGTCCAATGCCCGCACCCTGAACGGTGCCTGACAAACTCCACCGGGGTCTGCCCCCCATAACCTGGCGCTGACCCTCCACAAGGCCCTCACAGGGGCAATTCGAACATCTCCCGGTCAAAGGCGGTCAGAGACTCTGCCCCCTCATCGGTGATCAACACGATGTCCTCAACTCGCAGGTAATACTCCCCCGGCAACCACAGCTTGGGCTCAATGGCCATGACCATGCCCGGTTTCAACATCACATCACAACCGCGCCTCAACCAGGGGTTTTCATGGAGGTCGACCCCGATCTGATGACCCAGGTTGCCCTCGGGAAGCCTGGCTCGCAGGCGATCACCGTAACCGCGCTCATCCAGGGCCTCCTCGATCACACCGAAGAGCTCACCCAGGGCCAACCGGCCCGGTTTCATCCTGCTGATCAGGTAGCACTGGGATTCCTGCAGTGCCCGATAGGCGCTGGCGATGTGCTCCGGTGCGGGACCGCAGTAGAAGGATCGACCGAAGTCCGAGCAATACCCGTCGAGAACGAAGCCAAAATCGAAAGCGATCGAGGTCCCTGCAGCCAGGGCCTCTTCCGGCGGATACACGAAGGGATCATCAGTGGGCTTCGTACCCGATTTCACAAAGCCGGCAGTGGGCGAAAAGGATACGTCCTGGGCCCCCAGGGACTGTCCGGTCTCCGCGATCATCGCCTCCAGTTGAGTCTGCGTTACGCCGGGCCTGATCTGGTCAACGATTTCCTCCATGACCCGGTCGGTGAGGGCGACAACGTCCCTGAGGAGGGCGATCTCGTCGGGATCCTTGCACACCCGCAGAGCCTCACCCAGTTCCTCCGCGTCCACGACCTCTGCCCCCGGCAGTGCCTCGCCGATCAGACCCCGCAGGTAGTCCTCCGCCTTACCGCTGGTGCCCACCCGTTTCCCCTTTAGGCAGCGTCTGAGCATGCCGATGACCTCATCTGGGGATCGGGCAACATCCATTTCTACCGGGGCGGTGGTGCGGTAAGCCGGGCAGGCACTGTCCATGATCACCCGCGGTGTGCTGCCGCGGACCATCACCAGCAGGCCGGCCAGCTGCACGGGTCCATCCTCGCGCTGCCATCGAACGGGTAGTCCTGTGAAGTACTGGAAGTTGGCCCCGATACCATATATGAGCCCGTCAAGGTCACGGTCCGCCATCGCATCATCGAGCCACTCGAGCCGGCCAGCATAGTCCATCTCAATCCCTTCCCTTCGGTCACACGCACCTGGACACCACTACAGAGCAACGCGAGGCCGCACATGAACCTGACTCGGGGCACCTGATCAATGGGCCCTGCACCCCGGGTCCGGCCTCTCGGGTTCTCCGGGGAGCCCCTCGTTTCGCTGGGAAAGGGCTTCTCCAGCTGGCCAGCAATCCCTGCTGGGATCGAGGCAACAGCACAGAAACCGACTGTTGGGCCTGTCACAACCCCCGGGTCGCATACAACTGGGTGGGGCAACTCACGTCTGGCCCACTCATCTGCATCCCGGCCTCAACATCCATAGATCGGCGGCCGCCGGCACCGGGTAGCAGCCCACAGATCGGGTCCGTGCGTCACCACCGCTGCCCGGCTCACTCCGAGGTCTCACCAGCACCGACTGAGAATCTCCCCAGGGCGATCCCTCCTGCCGCCAGGGCGACACCGAAGGCTGTCCACATAAGCGGGACTGAAAACACCTGGCCGGCGGTGTATTCGACGGCCCTCCGCACGATACCAAGGTCGATCGGCAGATGTGCCAGACCCACCCCCGCCCAGCGCATGAAGGCTGTGAACGCGGTCCGCAATGCCAGCACCCCAATCAGAAGGATCAGGCCGGAGAACGCCAGAGAACCTCCGAACCATTTCAGCCCACCGGGCAGGCCAGCGAGGAGATAACAGACCAGTAGCAGGAGGGCAAAGATGATGTAGGGCACGTAGCGGAAGTAGGCCCTGTACCGTTGAATCCTGGAGACCGCCTGCTGCAGGCCGGACGGCATCTCTTCGTCGGCCATCAGGTCGGCCAGGTGAAGTTGATCGGGCAGATCCATTTCGTCCACCAGATCTCCGGGTCTGCCTTCTGAATCATCGGCGACGAACTGCATCCCCTCCCGCTCCTCAGAAGAGAGCGCTGCGAATGCACTGTCCAGTTCCTCCTTGAAGCGAGCCTTGTTATCCGTGAGGTCGATCACCGCGGTCAGTGCAT
>PWUC01000150.1 GCA_003562655.1 Clostridia bacterium | reverse complement strand
GAACTCAGGTATGCCGTGATGCTGGAGCAGCTCCTGGCGGGATCTGCGCCGCAGGGTGCCCCGGATCTGTTGGAGCTGTCCCGGCGCGATGATGCGGTGGGCTACCGGGCGAGCGTGGAACTGGCCCGCCGTCTCGGGGAGGCCGGGGAGGATCCCCTTCCCCTGTACCTTCGCGCCCTGTCCCTGCATGATTCACCGGCCCTACGCAGGGAGCTGGCCCTCTTTCTGGAGCGAAATGGACGGTACGGGGAGGCCGGGGAGCAGTTTCTCGCGGCCCTCCCCGATGCCTCGGCCCTCAAGTCCCTCCGGCGCCTGATGGACCCGGCGTCCCTGGCAGCAGAGCTGCTGGACAGAAAGCTGTACGAGGATGCTGCCAGGGAGATCGAGAGCGCTTCCGTTGATGTCGAACATGACGACCTCGAGCGGCACTACCTGAGGGCCCTGGTCGGTATGGAGCGTTACGACGAGGCCCTACCCCGGCTGCGAGACTACTGTGAGAGAACCCCGTCGGACGTTGAGATGGGATGGTGGCTGGCCCGGTGCCTGGAGCGGGCCGGATACGAGGACGACGCCCTCGACCTCTACACCTCCCTGGGAGCGAGGGGTTTCTACCGCCGGGGAATCATCCTTGAGAGGCGGGGGCGCCTCGAAGAGGCGGCACATGCCTTCGTCTCTGCCCCCGAATCGGAGGCTCGCTGGCGAGGAGCCCGGTTGTGGGAGCATCTCGGCCAACCCTCTCAGGCCCTGTCGGTTTACGTGGAGCTGGGCAGAGAGCCCGGAGTACTGCAGGACGATGCCGCCTTCAGGGCATATGTGCTTCTCTCCGAAGGAGGCGATCAAAGGGCGGAGGAATTCGCCGCGTACCTGAGAGGCTTTCCCGCCTGGATGGACCGCCTGGGGCAGGATGCCCACCTGGAGACTGCGGCAGACCCTGAGGTCCATTTCCCCGCCTTCCTCGCAAGGGTGGAGGCATACGGGGCCAGCGGGAGGGAGGAGCTGGCACAGCTGGAACTGTCCATCGGTCGGGATCGCGCCTCCCTTTCAGAGAGACTCGCCCTGGGCGAGTGGTATCTTCAGCATGGGGATTTTCCTGCTGCCGTCGCCCAGGGAAGCATGGTGCTGCGGGAGCTCCCCTGCCCCCGGGCGTATGATCTGGCCTATCCCCGTCCCTTCGAGGAGCTGGTAGTGCGCGCCGCAGCCGACTATGAGCTCGACCCTCTTCTGCTTTTGGCGGTCATGCGCGAGGAGAGCCGTTATCGTCCCGCCGTCGTCTCCTGGGCGGGGGCGCGGGGCCTGATGCAGATCATGCCTGCGACAGGGAGGGATATCGCCGCTCGAAAGGGAGTCGACTTCGAGGTCGACCACCTGTTCGATCCGGAGACCAATATCCGCTTCGGTGCCTTTTATCTGCGGGCGATGCTGGACATGTTCGGCGGTGACCTGGATCGGGCCCTTGCCGCCTACAACGCCGGTCCTGGCCACGTGCAGAGGTGGAGTGCCTCTCCCCTGGGCAGAGATGAACTCAGCTTCCCCGCTGCGGTCACCTTTGTGGAGACCCGCGAATACATGACCAGGGTCAGAAGCTCTTACCTGGTGTATCTGTGGCTGCAGCATCAGTGACGGGAGGGCCCCCTGTTTTCCCGGGCTCCTCTGCATTCGGGATGTCACGGGGGCGCCCAGCTGCGACTCTGAGGCAGGAAGACGCCCCGGCCGGCCCGAAACTCTGATCGTGATGATCGAGCGTCAGTACCTGGATGAACCCATCGCAGCAGGAGTGCTTCCGGAGGCCTGACTGCGAATGCAGAGAGGCGAGATCGGCATATGAACATCCGCTACTGTCAGCAGTGCGGCAAAGAGTTGGCGTTGATGGAGATTGGCGACGAGGGAGCAACGCCCTACTGTGTGGGCTGCGAAAGGCCCCATTTCGGACATCCGCCCTGTGCCGTACTGGTTGCCGTTGTCAGTGAGAGCATGGATGTGGTCCTGCTCAGGCAGGACTATGTCTCTGAATCGAACTGGGTACTGGTCGCAGGCTACGTCAAGGCCGGAGAAAGCCTGGAACATGCGGTACAGCGAGAGGTGCTGGAGGAGACAGGCCTGAAGATATACGACTGCCGGTATGTCAGCAGCTACCCCTATGCCAAAAAGGACCTCTTGATGGTCGGGTTTGTCGCCTTCTCCGCCGATGACCGCTTTTTACAAGAATCGAAAGAGGTGGATGATATCAGGTGGGAGAGCCTCAGAGCCGCACCGTCGCGACTGCGAACAGGCAGCATCGGGCACGAACATGTTCTGAATGTCATCCGCTGCCTGAAGGATCTTCACCCTGCAGATCTGATAAACCCCGGGGCACCTGAGCATGGTACGCAAAGGGAGGTGTGAGATGCCCAGACCGCTGAAGCGAAGAACTGTGGAGCGATTGCCGGCACATGACTGCTTCAAACCCGCGGGCGTTCCCATGGCCGAACTCGATGAGGTCCGGCTGAGCATCGATGAGCTGGAGTCCATACGGCTCAAGGACCTGGAGGGCCTCGATCATGAGACATGTGCCGAGAGGATGCAGGTTTC
>PWUC01000215.1 GCA_003562655.1 Clostridia bacterium | reverse complement strand
CTCTCAGGCATCCCCACATAGGAGGCGATATCTCTCATGACTGCATCTGAAAGATAGCCCATCTCATCCTGGACGGCCTGCAGCATAGGGATCAGATCATCCCTCCCGCCCTCAAACAGACCTAGGACTGTTCTGATTCGTTCTTGCATACATCTTCCCTCCATCTATGATCTCAGGAAGCCCTTAAAAAAGGACTTCGAGTGGCCTTGGGCTCTGTTCGCACTCTGACGTTAACTATAATGCATCCCCTCCCATCGCTTCAATGCAACAATCTGCCTTGCGCAACACCGCTTGCAGGCCCCGCAATCTCGAGGCCGCTTACTCGATTTTCCTCACATATCTTTCTTTGCTGCCGGGTTCATTTCCTCCTCGGGTCGCTCTCACGGGGTGGATACCCCCATATCCCCGCTCCCACACACTCCGCGGTGGCAACTCCAGGCCACCCATCTTCTGTCTACCAGTTGAAGTCGTGCACCCAGAACACATGGTGTCTCACAGACCCAATAAGCACTCAGCTGCAGCCAGGGCATCACCGCATCGGATCGGATGGGGACGGTGCCTCTGCATTCCATGGGCAGCTTCACCAGCAGTCACGTCAGGCACCAGACGGTGCCGGATCGCCTGGCCGTGCCCAGTGGATGGTCCCGGTGAGATACTCTGCCAGGGCACAACGAAGAACCTGTTGATGAAGCATGCCGAATACCTGAGCATGTTTGGGGATCGATTTTGCGGCCAGACGGGAAAGAAATTCAGGAAGGTTCGGGTCGCGGTGTGATCCGATCCAGGATCCCGGCAGGGTCTTGCTTTTATGTCATGGAGGGTCGTGCGCTGATGAGCTTGCGAAAGAGCTGTGACAGACGTTTCACCGTAACAATGAGATCACCTGGGTGGAGAATTCACTCTCCTCACCCTCCTCCAGCAGGATCTCCGATGACTGGGTGGGGTCACTGTGAAAGATGGGCCGCAGGACCGCATCGCTGACTCGCTTGTCGATGAAGTCCTTGGCGCCTGGCTCCCGATACCGCGACGATCGAATCGCTGTCGCTGATCAGGGCATAGACCCCAGTAGACTTGCAGGCTCATTTCCTGGTCCCGTATGCTTATTACAGTGCGGAGATGTGCAGTTAGTGAAACGCTGGCTACATGACCTCCAACCATGCGAGATCTCACCCGGTAACAGCTGGCTAAGACACTTCGGCGACAGACCATCAATAACCTTCAAAAGGGGGGTAGTATGATCCCTCCCTGCGCCTGGCCCCGAGCATTGCCAGGTTTTCCGGTATCTATGGGGAAGAGTGTCCACGCAGCAACGAGAATCATGGTGTTCTACAGCTCGGACAGACCGCGCGTTTTGGGACGTGGATGGGGTGCAATTCGGGAAGGGATGATGGCATTGCTGATGGGAGATGGTTCCGCCAGGATTGTGGGTCCAGTCCTGGTCGTGTCTGCAGTGATCCTGTTGGTCTCTTCTCTTCATGTTTTCAGTCCAGCCGGTATTGTATCGGGTTCTGTCGAGGCAACCACCAAAGAGGTGGTCCCCACAATCTGCGCCGGGAGGCATCACTCTCTGTCGGCAAAAACCAACGGGACGGTGTGGACATGGGGCCGGAATGACCGCGGCCAGCTGGGCGACGGCACCACGGAGGACCGATGCGAGCCGGTGCAGGTGAGGGGCCCGGATGGCGCGGGGCTTCTGGAGGGTGTGGCAAGGGTGAGCACGGGGTGGAGACACTCTCTGGCGTTGAAGCCTGATGGCACCGTGTGGGCCTGGGGCTGGAACGGGTATGGCCAGCTGGGCGACGGAACCACGGAAAATAGATGCGCTCCGGTACGGGTGAGGGGCCCGGGCGGCACGGGTCACCTGGAAGATGTCGCAGAAGTGAGCGCCGGAACTCGTCATTCCCTGGCGTTGATGTCTGACGGCACCGTGTGGACCTGGGGCCGGAATGACCACGGCCAGCTGGGCGACAGTACGACAGCGGACAGACACGAACCGGTGCAGGTGAGGGGCCCGCGCGGCGCGGGTTACCTGGAAGATGTCGTAGGAGTGAGCGCCGGAACTCGTCATTCGCTGGCATTGATGTCTGACGGCACGGTGTGGACGTGGGGCCGAAATATCCACGGCCAGCTGGGCGACGGCACCACAGAGGACCGATGCGAGCCGGTGCAGGTGAAGGGCCCGGATGGCGAGGGGCATCTGGAGAATGTGCTGGAGGTCAGCGCCGGGTGGGGACACTGCCTGGCAGTTGAACTCGACGGCACGGTGTGGGCCTGGGGGGACAACTGGCACGGCCAGCTGGGTGACGGCACCACGGAAGACCGACACGAGGTGGTGCGGGTGAAGGGCCCGGATGGCGAGGGTTACCTTGAAGATGTGGTAGAAGTGAGCGCCGGCAGTTTTCATTCTCTGGCGTTGAAGTCTGACGGCACCGTGTGGGCCTGGGGGCAGAATGAGTATGCCCAGCTGGGCGACGGCACCACGAAAGACCGACGCGGGCCGGTGCAGACGAGGGACCCGCACGGCGAGGGTTACCTTGAGGATGTGGCAGCAGTAAGCGCCGGCAGTTTCCATTCGCT
>PWUC01000024.1 GCA_003562655.1 Clostridia bacterium | reverse complement strand
CAGGAGTATGTGCTGCCAGAGGATGACCGGGAGAGGCTGACGCTGCCGCTGCCCCGGGGCAGGGTGACGGTGAAAAAGGCGGTGGGGTGTCCCTACTGCAACGGCACCGGCTACCGGGGAAGGGTGGGGATATACGAGGTGCTGGGGATCTCGCGCAGGATCATCGACCTGGTCACCAAGCGGGCCTCCACCAGTGAGATCCAGCAGCAGGCGGTCGAGGAGGGAATGACCGGCCTGGTCGAGGACGGGGTCAAGAAGGTCCTGGACCACACGACGACCCTGGAAGAGGTGCGGAGGATGGCGTACGATCTCTCGGAGTGATGGTGAAGGGAAGGTGGATTGATGATTGGCCCTGATCGAATTGATGACCTACTGGCCGGGGCGGAGATGAAGGGAGCATCGGACCTTCACCTGACGGTCGGCGTTCCCCCTGTCATAAGGATCGACGGGGAGTTGCAGAAGGAGGAGGGTCTGCCCCTGGTTCCGGCAGACACAGAGAGGATGGCAAAGGATCTTCTGGGAAGTCGATGGGATGAACTGGAGGCGGACGGGGAGGTCGACTTCTCCTACGCCGTCCGGGGCACCGGGCGGTATCGCATCAACGTCTACCGGCAGCGGGGCTCGACGTCGATCGCGGCCCGGGTCATCCCCCAGGATGTGCCCAGCATCTCGGAGCTGGGGCTGCCGGAAATCATCTACTCCCTGGCGCGTAAGCCCCAGGGTTTGATCATTGTGACCGGCCCCACGGGGAGCGGTAAGTCGACGACCCTGGCGGCGATGGTGCGGCTCATCAACGAGGAGCGGACCTGCCACATCGTGACCCTGGAGGACCCGATCGAGTACCTGCACAAACATGGGACCAGCCTGGTGGACCAAAGAGAGGTCGGAAACGACACGGGATCCTTCGCCAGCGGCCTGCGGGCCGCATTGCGGCAGGACCCCGACGTGATCCTGGTGGGCGAGATGCGGGACCAGGAGACCATGGACATAGCCCTGCGGGCGGCGGAGACGGGCCACCTGGTCATGACCACGCTACATACGCGCCGGGCCCCGGAGGTCGTGGACCGGATGGTCAGTTCCTTCCCCGCGACGCAGCAGGGACAGGTCCGTCACCAGCTGGCCGAGACGCTGCAGGGCGTTGTGGCCCAGCGGCTGCTGGTCAGGCCCAAGGGCGGCCGGGTGGCGGCCATGGAGGTTCTGGTCGGCACGTCCGCTGCCAGGAACCTGATCCGGGAGGGCAAGAGCCACCAGCTCCCCAGCTTCATGCAGACCGGTACCCGCTTCGGCATGCTCACCCTCAAGGACCACGTGGAGGAGCTGTTCAGCCGGGGTCAGATCGACAAGGATGTGCTTCAGGCGGTGATGGAGGAGATCACCGTCGACGCGAGAAAGAACAAGGGTGAGGTCAACTACGGACGCGAGGTGGGCGTCTGATGGAGTTCCGTTATGTGGCAAGAAAGAGTGATGGGGGCACGGTCCGGGGGGTCCTGAAGTCGGAGACCCGGGACCGGGCCCTGGAGCGCCTGTGGCAGGATGAGATGACGGTGGTGGAGATGAACCCGGTCCGGGAGAAGGGGCTTTCGCTCTTCGGCCGCCGCCAGCAGATGCTCAGGCCGGTGACCCTGGCACTTCTGTGCCGCCAGCTGGCGGCCATGGTGGATGCGGGGGGGGGGGCCATCGAGGCCCTGGAGACGATAGCGCACCAGGGCGGCGACCCCAGCATGTCCGCGGCCATGGAGAGCGTCATCGGGTCCCTGGAGGGCGGGTATTCGCTGGCGGATTCCTTCCGCCACGCGGGGGTCTTCCCCAGCCTGTTCTACCGCATGATCTCCGCCGGAGAGGCCAGCGGTTCGCTCGAGGTCACCCTGGGCGATCTGGCCGAGCACTACGACCGGGAGGTCTGGCTGGCCCAGAAGGTCCGCTCGGCCCTGGTCTACCCCAAGGCGGTCATACTCGTGGCCTCCATCGTGGTCGTATTCATGGTGGTCTACGTGTTCCCCTACTTCGTCGACCTCTTCTTCACCCTGGACATGGAGCTGCCCTGGCCGACCCTGGCCGTGCTGAGTGTGGCGGACTTCGCGGGCCGCTTCTGGATCCCCCTGGTCCTTCTGGCCGTGGGCTGCTACCTGGGATGGGGCAAGCTCATGAAGATGGACCGCTTCCGCCTGTGGTGGGACCGTCTGTACCTGAGGATCCCGGTCATGGGCGAGCTGCAGTGGAAGATGTCTCTGAACCACATGACCGCGACCCTGTCGACGCTGCTGCGCAGTGGTCTTCCGCTGCTTGAGGCCCTGGAGATCCTGCAGAATGCCATCGACAACCGCTACTTTGGCCAGGCGATCCGGGAGATGGAGGTCTACCTGCAGGGGGGCCGCAGTCTCTCCGATTCGCTGGCCCGGCACCCGGTCTTCACTCCCATCATGATCCGGATGGTGGCGGTGGGGGAGGAGTCGGGCATGCTGGATGATATGCTGCAGAAGGTCGCGACCTTCTATCACAACGAGGTGGAGGCCATCACGGAGCGGCTCACCCAGATGCTGGAACCGATCATCGTGGTCGGGCTGGGTGCCGTGGTCTGTTTCCTG
>PWUC01000037.1 GCA_003562655.1 Clostridia bacterium | reverse complement strand
TGAAGGTGTGCTCGAGGACGGACCCCAATGCGGGGGACCCTGTCCGTGCGACGGGGGCGAAGAGCATGTATGCGGGGATCGATGAGGAACAGAAGTAGCATTTTGTGGCACTTTTCAGAGCCTTTTTGCATTCACTCCAATCATTTCCGAAAAAGCCCTTGACAGGACGGAATTCCCGACATACACTAGTCGGCAATACCATACGCCAGTGGGAGTGTACCTAGGGTTCCGCCCGTCCACGCGACGGGGGCCGGACCGAGCGGTACAGCCCCACCTGACAGTGCAGCAAGCAGCCAGGTGAGGTACACCGTGGGGATAAAAGACCCGGCGGCAGGTCCTGCAACAAGGATCTGCTGCCGGGTCTTACATTTTCTCGCTGGCACGGAAGGGAAGGTACCGGGATGAGAAGTAGTCGTGGACATTGCTCCAGGCGATACCTGTGTTTGTCGGTGGTGGGGATGATTGCCCTATTCCTAGCCAGCTGCAGCCCCGATGTCACTGCTCCGTCGACCCCCTCAGCTACAGAGCCAGAAAAGGAGACTGAGATCGTCATTGCCCAGGGCGTGGATGCGACCACTATGGATCCCAACATGCATGCCGAGGCACCGACAGGCAATGTGGTCATAAATATCTATGATACGCTGCTCATGATGGATCGCGATTCCAACATCTTGCCGGCCCTGGCCGAGTCCTATGAGGCTCTCGATGACACCACCTGGGAGTTCAGGCTGCGGGACGATGTGTACTTCCACAACGGCGAGCACTTTGACGCTGAGTCAGTCAAGTATACGATCGATCGCATACTGGACCCCGAGATGAACTCGGCCCAGGTCGCACACATCAGTGCGATTGAAGAGGTTAAGATCATCGATCCCTACACGGTCCACGTCATAACGAGCGAGCCCTTCCCTACCCTTCCGCTTCGGATACTATCCAGGCAGATGGTACCTCCCAAGTATACCGAGGAGATGGGCCATGAGCACCTGGCCGCCAACCCCGTGGGCACCGGACCCTACAAGTTCGTCGAGTGGATTCGGGACGAGAGAGTCGTCCTGGAAGCCAACGAGGAATACTGGCGCGGCCCGCCCGCCATAGACCGGGTCGTGTTCCGGGTGATCCCCGAGAATTCCACCCGGATGGCAGAGCTGCAGACCGGAAGCGTCGACCTGATCGTCAATGTCCCGCCCCACCAGGCTCAGAGCCTGGCGGAGGGCGCCGACACCGCCGTGGCCCGGGTTGGCAGCAGTCGGGTCATATTCCTCGGGCTCGTCTCGGATTCACCGGGCCCCCTGCAGGATGTCAGGGTGAGGCAGGCCCTGAATTACGCCGTCGATGTTCCCAGTATCGTGGACAACGTTCTCATGGGTAACGGCACTCCGTTGGCCGGACAGCCCGTTGGTGCGACTCATTTTGGTTACAATCCATCCGTCGAAGCCTACCCCTATGACCCGGACCGGGCCCTGGAGCTCCTGGCCGAGGCCGGTCATGCCGATGGGCTCAGCTTGAATTTTGATTCCCCCAGCGGACGTTACCTGATGGACAGGGAAATCGCCCAGGCAGCCACGGGCCAGTTCGAAGACATCGGCCTGGATATAGGCTTGAACGTCCTGGAATGGGGCGTCTTTGTCGACAAGATCATGGGCCGACAGATGGAGGACATGTTCCTGATCGGCTGGGGTAACGCCACCTTTGATGCTGATGCCACCCTGTACTCGTGGTTCAGAACGGGGGAGCGCTTCACTTTCTACGACAACCCCGAAATGGATGCCCTCCTTGACCGGGCCAGGGTACACATGGACCAGGACGAGAGGCTCGAGATGTACCACAGCGCCATGGTAACCCTTCGGGAGGAAGCCCCATGGGTCTTCCTTCACCAGCAGATGGACATCTACGGTATCTCGGCACGGTTGGACTGGCAGGCGAGACCGGACGAAAACATCTACGCTTTCGATGCCAGGGTGGAGTAATAGCATCATGAGTATTTACGGAGATTGCTGATGGGACGCTATTTTGCCAGGCGAATGGTACACTCGATATTCATACTGATCGGTGTGTCCCTGGTCACATTCTTACTGGTCCACATGACGGGTGACCCGGTGACGCTGTTTCTGCCACTCGATGCCGGCCCTGAGGCTGTTAGGGCGATGAGGACGGCCCTTGGGTTTGACAGACCGCTGTACCAGCAGTACGCCAGCTTCCTGCGGGGAGCGGTCTCTGGGGATTTCGGGACCTCCTTGCGACACCGGGAGGGGGCCCTGGGCCTGGTACTGGGCCGGTTGCCGGCCACGATGCAGCTGACCTTTTTCGCGATGGGAGTAGCGGTCGTGGTGGCTGTGCCCCTGGGTGTGGTGGCGGCAACCCGCAAGGACTCGGCGGCGTCCCTGGCGGCCTCGCTGCTGGGGCTGCTGGGTCAGTCCATGCCGACATTCTGGCTGGGGATCATGATGATCCTCCTGTTCTCCGTCAGCCTCCGGTGGCTCCCGGCTTCCGGGCGAGGCAGCCTGATCCACCTGATCATGCCCGCGCTGGCCATTGGGACCTATTCCATGGCCATGGTCATGCGGCTGATGCGCTCGACGATGATTGAGGTTCT
>PWUC01000192.1 GCA_003562655.1 Clostridia bacterium | reverse complement strand
CGACTTCTTCAACCGAGAGAATGCGTCGAATGATCCATCGGGATCGATGGGGGGAGAATCTGACGGGTGCTTCACATATCGGGACATCGACCGGGAGTCCCAGGTCGCCCGGGGTAGACCCTGAATCCGGCAGGGGAAGGAACTTATCCTGTTGACTTCCGTCTCTTTCTTTGTGTAGTGGAAGTTTGACCCTTGTGGGAGGCAGACGGCGGTGTCGCCCCCGGGTTTACCAACTCCGCCGGTGAGCAGAGGACCTGGCCTTTCTCGCCGTGGGTCCACGCCCAGTAAAGCCCTCTAGCAGGTGCACGGAGACTGAGAGGAGAAGGAGAATGTTCAACAGGATGACCGCCTGGATGATGCTGATCCTTGTGGCGGTGACGCTCACATCGGTCGCCTGCTCGCACCCTGGTCTTGCCACACAAGAGCAGGAGGATGCAGAGGTTCCGTTGGAGCAGACAGGATCGTATTTGCCAGGGGAGGAGGAGGTCCTCACGTGGCGGAGGTTATCCCAGCGTTCAGATGGCATGGATCTTGCGGTGCCCGGGGTGACGCTCGAAGGCGACCGGCTCCTGATCAATCTGCCCAACCTGCCTGCATACGAGATACTGGATGTGACGGTTGAAGATGAGACGCTTACTGTCCACACTGACATCTGCGACACCCCGTCAGCCGCCTGGGCATCCACACTCTGTGGCCTGAACCCCCAGGACAACCTGGTGGTGCTGGAGCTGGAAGGACTGGACTGCTCTCGTGTCATGGAGGTTCGGATCCTCGGTGAATCGGGAGTGTCCGTTGATATGCAGCTGAGCTTCGAGCAGGCGGTTGAGGTGGTCAGGGACTTCTGCGAGGCGGATTTTGGGTGGCCGCAGGTATTCGGTCTGCAGTTCACCGAGATCGACGGGCAGAACAGGCTGGTCTACTCCATCGACTACATGGATAATCAGTTGATTGACCGGACGGGATCCAGCGCAGTTTCCGGTCATTTTGCCGTGGATGCCGTGACCGGGGAGATTCTCTATGCAAATGAGAGAGTGGTGCCGTTGGAGGACACGAGCCTTTTGGTGCGAGGTGGGGAATTTCTCGCCTGGACCGCGGACGGGGATCTGCTGTTGATGATTGACGGCGAACTCTGCCTTTATGATGCCGGAGGATCGCTCCTGCGGGAGGTCCCGGTGTCGGTGCCCCTTGAGGGTCTGGCCCTTTCGGGCCTGCAGGAGTCAGCGGCCTATTTCGGGACGCCTGGGGGCGACTGCCTGAGGGTGTGTCTCGATACCGGTGCAGCCGGTGGTGACGAATGCCCGGTGTGGCCCGCCCCAGAGTCTGTCGTGGCGGAGGAGATCGTGCGCGAGGCCGGGGACCGGTCGACATCGGTGACCATCGGCCTGTCCGGTTTCGTGGTGCATCTGGCGTCGGAGGAGGGCTGGAAGCAGGAGAGGGCCTCTGCTGAGGTGAGGGTGTCCCACGGTGACGACGAGGTTGCGGTTGCCGTCGACATCCTGGAAGACTACGTTGGCCTGAGAACCTGGAAGGCCTCGGAGGCGACAGAGGCCGTCTACTTCGTCACTGAAATCTTCGGCCCACGCTACGCCATGTGGGTCACGGAGTATGCCCTGTGGGAACTGATCCCGCGCACCGGCGGGTTGAGACGGGTATCACTGCTGCCGACGCCCAACATTGCCCTGTCGCCCGATGGGCACCGGGTTGCATATCAGTGGGAAGACCGGGTGTTTCTCATAGACCTGAAGGCGGGGAGGGACTGAACGGAGGTGTGCAGATCATGGGCACACCCCCGGTGGGCCCTACTGTTCAGCAAACTGCTCGAAGGCTGGCTGGTGATCGGGGGGCATGGCTGACTGGTAGGGTCTGCCGGCCGTGGCCCGTTCGAACTCCTCCCGGGCCCTGCCCAGCGTTTCCGGTTCGGTCATGAGCCGCAATGCCGCCTCGGCCAGGACCTTGCCGGCCTGGATCATGCCCCGGTGGCCGATGCCCATTCCCGCCTGGGCGACGTACTGCCACGAATGTCCGGGGGTCCCGATCGCGTTGCAGGCCAGACGGACCTGGGACGTGGGGCAGCACCAGCTGACGTCGCCAACATCCGTTGACCCCATCATCATACCCCCGCCTCCTGGGGGGATGAGGGTGTCATTGAGCAGCTGTTCCAGGAGTCTTTCTCGCTCACCCTCCGGTATGCCCTCTCTGTCGATGGATGTTCTCTTGTTGCCCGGCGGGAAGGTCTCAGCGATCTGACGGGCAAAGGCCCTTTCATCCTGCGAAAACTCCGGTGGGCCCACCGCCCGCATGGACTGCCACAGGACATCCTCCAGCGCGTTGTTGGGCAGGATGTTCCAAATAGCTTTCAGGAGCTGTATCTCATAGGTTGTTCCCGTCATCTCGGCTGCACCGCCGGCGCACTGCATGACCCTCCCGTATATGTCGTCAACCTGTTCTCTCTCAGGGGAGCGGACCAGGTACCAGACCCTGGCCACCGGGGGCACGACATTGGGCTGGCGCCCGCCGTCCATGATGGAGTAGTGGACCCTCGCGTCCGTAGGTATGTGTTCCCGGAGGAACTCGACGCCCATGTTCATGAGCT
>PWUC01000121.1 GCA_003562655.1 Clostridia bacterium | reverse complement strand
GTTGATCTCAGCGACACCCCGATCTCCCAGGTCCCCGGCAACCTGGTCCGGGAGGCCGCCTCCCAGGGACTCACGCGAACCGGTGCCGGCCAGACCACGAACTTCATCGCGGGCAAGGACGTGGTCTTCGAGGGCTTTAACCATGGATACATCAATTAGATGGGAAGGGAGGTCGGATACGACATGACACTGAGCCATACATTTCCCCCTGCCGCCCTGGGGTGGCTGGGCAGCGCTTTCGAGGAAAAGAGCCGTGTATCTCCCCTGGGGAGACTTGATCCCGGGGACTTTGTCGAAGAGGATAAGACCGATCTCGTCCAGGCGGGCGTGATAGATGAGGAGGGTCAGTTCACCCCGGCATGGTACGTGGCGGTGAAACAGCTGGCCGAGCCGGATGCTTTTGCACGGATACGCCTGAGCTCGGGCCCCATCAGGGCGGAGCGGGTGGTCTACTTCAGAGGTTCAGAACGGGACACAGTATCGCTGACCCCGACACCCGACGGACTCCGGATTGACTATGGCGCGGGCATCGACTCGTTCCTGCTGGAGGTGGCTGCCCTCACTGGGGACAGCAGTGTGGTCAACAGCAGCTTCGCGGCCGAGCTCGATTACGGGCAGGCCCTCGTGCTCTGCGCTTTGATCGATCTTCATCGCCTGGGCGTACTCCGCTCATGGGCAGACGAGGAAGACTACACTTTCTCAGCTCTGCCGGCTGATGAGGTTTTAGCCCGTGCCCTCGATCCCAGCCCCCGGCCCCAGGCCCTTACAGGGGTCATGCAATCCCTGAAGGGACGTCCGGAAGATTTAACACCGAAGCAGGCGGAAGCATGCCTGGGATCTCTCGCGGAGCTCGATCTCCTGGCTTCCAGCGATGGAGGATACCTGCCGAGCGATGAACTGAAGAGACTGGCCGGCAACCTGCTGATCTTTCAGGGCATGGTTCACCTCGACGCAGGACACGTCGACGAAAACGGCCGCCTCGAGATGTTGGAAACCCTGTTCGTACAGGGGGGACTGCACGACATCCTGCGGATTGACCACGGCGGTGGATCCCTGACCCTCGAGGCTGTCTCGAGCGCCGTGCTTCTCGGGTACATCAGAGCTATGCTGACGACACCTCCGCGCCCGGAAGAGGAGGAGTCCGATCAAACAGCCTAGGAGCCCGGGCTGGTAACCAGGGCCTATTGACAGCATTGCAGAAGCATCTGGTCTGTAGATGACGGTGCCCGTCGTGGAGCGGGCCGACCTGGACCGCGTTCACGGCATCGACGAGCGGATCTCCACCGGGAACCTCTTGACAGGCATCAGGATCGCGCGCGCCATTATAGAGAGGCTGTGCGTGGTGTAGCCTTTCAGCTGAACGGGTTCTACTGTCTCAATGAGCGGTCCAGGAGCCGATGCGGCGTGTCTCGCAGACCCAGTCAGCCCCTGTGTCCTCCCTCCAGCCCTGGAGGGAGGAACCAGGCCTCCGGGTTGGACATCGACACGGCTGCCATCGACTACCTACCCGGTTGCCGACATCAGATGTGCCCACTGTTGCTCTCTACCATCCAGTCTGAGTCACGATGCATCAGAGGCGCACCACGTCCCCGCTACGTCGATTATCGCAGCGTGCTCCCACTCACGCAGACGTCGATCACCCGGATCTGAGGTGGCCGCAGGCGGTGTCATTGCCTGCCATCTATACACAGGGGTTAGGCTGGGGACGTGGAGGGATGGGATTGTGAGTGGCGAATGTTGAAGATGTAAGACCATGATAGAGAGCACGAAACTCTGTACATGTTTGACAATTGCTATCAGTCTTGGTGAGTTCGGCATGGTGCGAGATGATGCTGGTCAAGTACAGGCCAACCCACCCTTCAGGTGGCTCGAAGCCGGGGCTTAGATCCTGCATCATCGGCCCTGGTCGGAATTGACCCCTGCGATTGCGGCATTTGGCCGCCCGGATGTCCCGCCGGCAAGTCACTGGCTTTGTGGCTTCACCGATTCGACCTAGGCTCTCGATCGGTCACTTCTCTTGGGGGGATGCTTGTGAAAAGGTACTACCTACTGCCGTTTCTGCTGATGATCTGCATGGTGCTATCGTTGTCAACAGCACCCGTCCGGGCGGAGACCCCGGACCTCACACTGACCTATCCGACCGGAGGAGAGAGAATAGCTGCAGGCAGCACCCAGAATATCACCTGGGAAGGATATGAGGACTACGAACTCGATTTGTACCTGTCCACGAACTCGGGGAGGACCTACGACATCCACCTGGGGAGCGGCACCGGTGGGACGTTTTCGTGGGTTGTGCAGGATATCTCCACAGACCGGGCCAGGATCAAGGTCACCGGGGTTATTCCGGACCTGACCAGAATGCCCGTAACAGTGGAGGCGACGAGCGATGCCGACTTCTCCATCGGTCGACTTCCCGAGGCCCCCACGGATCTTTCGGCCGTTGCCCTTTCCAGCTCCGAAATCCAGCTATCCTGGACTGATAACGCGGACAACGAAGAGGGCTTCAGCATCGAGCGGAATCAGCACGAAGTGTTCACGGTGGGCCCGGACGTCCAGACCGCCGTTCACGCCAGCCTGCCCGCCGACACCCTCTATT
>PWUC01000001.1 GCA_003562655.1 Clostridia bacterium | reverse complement strand
GGTATCCATCAGAGGTACTGCGTTGAGGGGGCGGCGTTCACCCGCCGTGTCCAGAATAAGATGGATGTGCGGTGAGGTGCATTTTTTGGAGGTGAGATCTCTGTGTCCATGCTTCTAAGCTGCATGAAGGTGAGAGGTAAGGAGTTCAGAAACAGGGTGGTGATGCCACCCATGGCTAACAACCGGGCGACGGATCGCGGTGAGGTCACCGAGTTCCTCATAGATCACTACCGCCGGCGAGCGGAGGCCCGGGTGGGCACCATCATCGTCGAGCACTCATATGTTCGCAGGGACGGTCGTGTCAACGACAGACAGCTGGGGGCTCACGGCCCGGAGCTGGCCGCTGGGCTTCGCGATCTCGCCGGGGCGATTACCGGGGCGGGATCCAGGGCAGTGATCCAGCTCACCCACGCTGGTGCATCCGGCCTCGGTGATGAGGCCGGCAATGTGTGGGGTGCGGGCAGTCTCCCCCTGCCGGGGCGGGAGCTGGATGCTCCCAGGCCGCTGACCGAGGATCAGCTGAGGGATGTGAAGACCCGTTTCAGCGACGCATCCGAGATGTGTATCCGGGCGGGATTTGACGGGGTCCAGATCCACGGAGCCCACGGATACCTTCTGAACCAGTTTCTCTCTCCCCTGACCAATGACCGGACCGACGGTTACGGTGCAGATCTGGATGGCCGGGCCCGCTTTCCACTGGAGGTCGTCCGCTCCGTCCGAGAGAAGATTGGACAGGAGGCGCTGCTCTACTACCGACTGGGTGCCGACGACCTTTTGGAGGGCGGCCTGACGCTGGATGAAAGTGGTGCCTTTGCGGTCAGTCTGGTCGAGGCGGGGGTGGATGTCATCGACGTTTCCGGGGGGTTGGGAGGCTCACGGCCAGATGGCCAGGTCAGGGAGGGCTACTTTCTGCCCCTGGCCTCAGGGATAAAGCAGCGGGTCGGAGAAGGGGTTCCGGTTGTGGTCACCGGAGGGATCATCAACGCGTCAACGGCCGAGAGGATCGTCTCGCGGGAGGGGATCGATTTTGTCGGGATCGGCCGGGCCCTGTTGATGGATCCGAACTGGGTGCTCAAGGCCGAGGCCGCGCTGCGCTCAGGATGAGCGGGTACACTGATCTCTGGGTTGAGCCTGGAACCCTCGCAGAGGGACTGGGTGCCCTCGTGTGGGCGGCCTCCGAGGGTTTCACTGGTCTGGTCATGGTCTGCGACGAGAACACGTTCATCCAGTACCGGGAGGCGGTTCGTGCCGCAGATCTCGGCCTGTCGGTGCGCAGAGGCGTTCGCACGGAGCTGTCTGGTCCGGTGTCGGCCGCGGAACAGATCTGGGGCAATGATTGTGTTTTTGTGCGGCTTCCAAGCAGGTGCGATCTGAAATTGGTCGCCCGGGTTTTGGGTGAGAGGGCCCGGTCGGGCTTCACCCCAGTCATCATCGGTGCCGAGACCAGTCCCGAGGTTCAGCGACAGCCGGAGCTTCTGCGGTACCTGCTTGCATCCGGAGCTGTCTTGTGTGGCCTGGCGGGTTCTGTCACCGGGAAGTACGGCAACGGATGTAGGGTGGCAGCCAGGCGCATAGCAGCTCTTGGCTATTACCACCTGTTTGCTGGCTATGCTCAGGGGCAGGTTTCGGTGAGTGAGGTGGCCCGCCACCTGGAGGAGGTCAGGGCAGGCTGGCGAAAAACCCAGAGTGACCTGTGTTTGCCTCTGGTGACTCGACCAGGGCTTTTAATGAGGGAGGGGAAGGATCATGAAGGCAATAGAGGCAGCAGTCGATGATTTTCCCGCGGCAGGGAGACTGAGCTACCTGAATACGGGCACCGCGGCGATGATGCCTGCGCCCGTGATGGAGAGACTGATTGCAGCGATGCGGTGGTACAATGAACTGGGTCCGGCCCTTCCCGAGGGACGGAAATACAGGTCTGAGGCCCTGGAGGAGGCCCGTCAGACCCTGGCCGCATTCTGCCATGCGGACCGGGAGGAAGTGGAATACGTCGTTGACACAACGGCCGGGATGAATGCGGTGATATCCAGCCTGCCCCTAGCCGAGGGTGATGAGATCGTAGTGAGTGACATCGAACACTACGTGGGCAGGGTCCCCTGGGCCTATGCTGCCGACCGGGCCGGATTGAAAATCAGGGTGGTCTCTGCCCGAGACGGACTGGTCTGGCCCGAGGATGTCCAGCGGGCGGTGACGGATCGGACCCGGGTGATATCTCTCAGTCACGTGAGTTTCACCACCGGGGGGCGGATTGACATGGATGCCATTGGAGGGGTCGCCAGGGACAATGACATCGTGTTTGTGGTTGACGCGGCCCAGTCGGCGGGGGTGCTGAACCTGGATCTATCCAGTCTCGGCTGCGACGTCTTCGCCTTTCCCGGCTACAAATGGTGTCTCGGGCCTGAGGGGAGCGGGGCTGTATACCTGAGCCGGAGGGTGTGGGACAAGCTTGAGCCTGCGACCATCTCCATGGGGTCGGTTGAGAGCGGGAGTCTGGATGGAAGCTATGAGCTGAAGCAGGGGGCGGGCCTCTATGCGCCCTCCACGGCAGGCCTCATGGAGACTCTCGGGCTTTCCTACTCCCTTCAATATCTCATGGACCT
>PWUC01000010.1 GCA_003562655.1 Clostridia bacterium | reverse complement strand
CCGGATCGTGTTGAAACCCAGGCCGAGATTTGACTACGTCAGTCCCTCATCTCAGGAGTTTGTGGGATACACTCCCCAACAGCACTACGACGATCCCGAGTTGGCATTGAAGCTGGTGCATCCCGATGATGTGGATAAGCTCATGTCCCTGATCGACCCGACCCACGATTTTGACGAGGCTGTGATCATCCGCCTGGTGCGCCGAGATGGAAGCGTGATCTGGACCGAACACCAGGTTACACCTATCTATGATGAGGTGGGTGACCTACAGGCCCTTGAGGGTTTCGCCAGAGACGTGACCGAAAGGAAGAGGATGGAGGATGAACTCCGTCATCTCAGCATGCATGATCAGCTGACCGGGCTTCACAACCGGAGGTATTTCGAAGCGGAAATGCAGCGGCTGAATGTTGCCCGCCAGCTGCCCCTCAGCCTGGTGGTATGTGACGTCAATGGCCTCAAACAGGTCAATGACATCAAGGGGCATCTGGAAGGGGATCGCCTGCTGCAGCAGATGGCCTCCCTGATCAGGGAGGCCGTCAGGCAGGAGGACATTGTGGCCCGGTGGGGGGGCGACGAGTTCCTGATCATCCTGCCCCAGACCTCTCTGACCAGGGCTGAGGAGATCGGATCAGCGATAGGAGAGGCGGCAGAGAGGATAGAGACCGGTTCTGTCAGGGTCGGCCTTGCGGTGGGATGGGCTACCAAGGAGGATGTCGGAGAGGATCTGGAGGGGGTTCTGAGGGCTGCTGAGGAGATGATGTACTGGAGGAAACGGGCAGCAAAGGCGAGCAGCGGGGACTCAGCGGAGGACCCTGCTGAGATCGCCTCTACTGGGAGCAGGGTTGAGTCTGACTGAGCTGCCCTGCTCCCGGAGACTTTTTCTTTACCCGCCCTGGCAACATGGGCCGCTGACCGGGGCCTCGTCGGGCTCACATCTTTCATGATTCCGTTCACACCAGGCAAATGTTTTCATCTCTCCCAGAGGGTGAGAGCATCTCTTGCTTTTAGTCCTGCTTTCGCGAAACAATAATACAGTAGTCCCGGGAGTCGCCGCGGGCGGCAGATCGACGGGTGGAGTCGGGTTGAGGCCGCACCGATGAGGGTTCAGCGGTCCTCATAAGCGCCCTCAGGGGCGTTGTTCAGCTCTTTGTGAGAAAGCCCGGGGTATTCCCCGGGTGTCGTGGGATATCGGCGGCGGCTTTTTTGTGTGTGATGATAGTATTAACCACGTGAGGTGATAGCGTTGACACCGGGTGATCAAGGACTTGAGCTAAAGGTTCCGGCCGTCGGGCTTGATATGGGCACATTTGCAGTCAAGGGGGTTCTGGTGGCCGATGACCGCGTGGAGCAGGTTTCAGTCCCCACGGCAGGCAGGCCCGTCGACAGTGCGAGGATGTGTTTGGAGCGGCTGCTCGGCGAGGACGGCCAGGAGGGGAGCATTCGCCTGGGCATCACTGGCGCCAACGCGCATCTTGTGGCCGAGGAGCTGGGGCTGGTCCCGGTTCTGGAGATCGAGGCCATGTGCGCGGGCCTCGCCGTCAGCGAGGCGGAGTGCGACACCGTTCTTTCCCTCGGCCATGAGAACATATACTACCTCGAAATAGGGCCAGAAGGCACCGTGGACTTCTTCAACAGAAACGGACAGTGTGCCGCCGGAAGCGGCGCCTTCTGGTACCAGCAGGCCACTCGCCTCGGCTACGATGATGAGGAACTGGCAGAGCTGGCGCTGACCTCCGGGTCTCCCATCAGGATCTCGGGCCGATGTGCCGTCTTCGCAAAATCGGACATGACTCACGCCATTAACGAGGGGGCCACCCAGGGTTCCGTGTCGGCGGGCCTGGCCAGGACTCTGGCCGAGATGGTCATCATCAATGTGACCCAGGGCCGGATTGAGGAGCGCAAGAGGGTTGCGGCGGTGGGGGGGGTCGCCAACAACAGGGCGGTCCTGAAATACCTGACGGATTACTGCCCTCCGGGCTCCGTCGACATCTTTGTACCCGAGGACCACGAGTATCTGCTGGCCCTGGGTGCGGCACAGAGTGGTGATGTGGTGCATACAGCGGACCTCGATTTTGCCGGCATCCTCAGCCGAGAATACGTCCCTGAACAACCCCTGCCCGCCCTCGACCCGGCCCGCGTCAACTACATGCCGGACCTTGTGCGGTCACCGGACCTGGACACCTCCCTGGTATACCTGGGGGTGGACTGCGGTTCCGTCTCTACCAAGTGCATACTTCTGGATCGTGAGGGAAAGGTCATCGGTGGGGTATACCTGCCCACGGCGGGCCGACCCGCCCTGCAGGTGCTGGAGCTGATGAGGCGGGTGAGGGACGAATACGGCGATCTGATTGAGGGCTCGCAGGTCATCGCCTGCACCACCGGGTCCGGAAGGTTTCTATCACAGAAGATCCTGAATGCCGAGTATGCGGCCGACGAGATCACCTGCCAGGCCGAGGGAGCCAAGTATCTGTATGGTTCCGAGGGAACCCTGTCCATCATCGAGATCGGGGGCGAGGACTCCAAGTTCCTGCAGCTTAGTGACGGGGCCCTGTACGACTACAATATGAACCCGGTGTGCGCTGCTGGCACCGGCACCTTCCTG
>PWUC01000258.1 GCA_003562655.1 Clostridia bacterium | reverse complement strand
CGATATGGCACGAGTCAAAATGTTCAATCGTGGGCTGGCCGTGCTGCTGCTTTTTCTTATTCTGGCATCACCCTCCATCGCGGTGGCCTCGGGATCCTACTACGAGCAACTGCAGGAGTATGTGGGCAGCTACAACTCGAGCATCTCACTGGTGCCCGGGGCCCTTCGGTTTCTGTTTCGGGATCAGCGAGCGGAGATTCGTTTCGAGTCGGCTGTCGGGCCCGAGGAGACCATCGGGGTGGTGACCGACGACCAGGCCCTGATCACCGAGTATCTCAAATCGCCGCCGGGCGATCTGACGATGCGCGTCCGGGTCAGCCAGGGAACGGTGCCGCGCCTCATTCACGCGGATTCCGGCTACGAGGTGCTGCGCGCAATCGGCCGGGACATCCACTTCGAGGGCGTCGGCCTGGTCAACCGGATCAAGACCCTGGTGTTCAGCATCCTGGGAATGGTCGCCCGCATGTTCGGCTGACGTTCCCCCCAGAGAGGCAGGAGCACAGGCCGGTTCGGCCCCATATGCTGCCGCCGGGGACCTGGCCGGCTCAAGGCCGGGTCTGCCACCTGGATGAGCTATGGGTTGGGGCGGCATCGGCGCCCGGATAGGTCCGGATGATGCTCTGATGTCTGCCCTGAGGAGCACCCGCGATCCCGGGGTGCTGCTCAGGGCGGAGGCACTTGGAGCGGGCCGGGGTGCAGTATCTAACCGCCGAACCCGGCCATAAGCAGGGCGGCCAGGATCCTGCGGTAGGCGGTGAAGAAGTCCTCAGCCGCATAGCGGACCGTCCGGCCCTTCCTCTCGTCGAAGCATTCAGGCAGGAGGTCACACACCTGGGCGTGCTGAAGCTTGTTGAACCTGATGGTGACCTCAAGGGGCGTCTCCGGTACCAGGACCCTGCCGCCGCCCTCGACGGCCCTCTGCACGGTGTCGCGAATATCATCGGCGACCTGGGCCGCGGGACGGCTCAGGGCTGCATTGTAGTGCAGTCCCTGCTTGGTGATGACGTGCGGCACGTCGGGATAGATTCTTCTGGCCTCCGTTACCGCGCCCGTCTCCCCTGACACGAAGAGAAGGGGAACGTCGTGGATTCCCGCCAGCCAGGCATCGATGATGGTCTCGCCGGCGTTGATCCCGTTGATCTCGATGAAGTCGAAGACGCCGCCGTTGATCACGTGGGCCAGGGTATTGGTCTCGGCATCGTTCTGTGGACCGTGCGCCCCGATGACTATCAGGCCATCGAATCCGTCCTCGACGCCCGGCAGGTGGACGTTGGGCATTCCGTGGCCCCGAACCTGGCCCGCCCGGTCGTCCAGGTCATTGACGTTCAGGTTGTGCAGCTCCCCGTGGTAATCGTGGACGTATACCTCGCCGGCCCCTCCCCGAAAGGCCCCCTCGACCGCCGCGTTGACCTCGGCCAGCAGCTGTTTGCGAGCCTCGTCGTAGGCGTGGTGTCCCGGGGAGGTCTCCCTGTCACTGAAGACGCTCCCGGCGCCCTCCATGTCCACCGCGATGTAGATCCCCGTCATGTCAGGGCCAGCTCCTTCCTCACCGGTTGCCCACACCTGTTAGACTTGCATCGACGCACATCCTTTCCGCAGAGGCGCGCGGGATGTCCATCCACCGTGATGCAGCACAGCCCCTGAGGTATTGCCCGGGCAATGATGCGCGGTGCCGGAGGGATGCTGTCGCGTAGGGGGTTGGGTCCGGCACGTCAATTCTGTCCCGGAGGGTGGGCCTTCTCTTGTGTCCCGTCCTGCGAATGGCATATTGTCTAAATGATGCAGGGTGTAGGCCGTGGGAGAAGACACGACTTGTGGAGGGGGCATTGGCATGTACGACGTGGTCATCGTAGGGGGCGGCCCGGGCGGGCTCACCACAGCCATATATACCAGCCGGGCGGGGCGCGAGACAGTCGTTGTGGAAAAGGAGATGCCCGGGGGTTTGATGGCCTCCACCCACGAGGTGGAGAACTACCCGGGCCTGCCCGACGTCAGCGGCCCGGAGCTGGGCCAGCGTTTTCGCAGTCACGCGGAGCAGTTTGGCACGGCACTGATCATGGATGAGATCGAGTCCCTGAGGCTGTCCGGAGAGGAGAGGGTGGCCGTGGGGGCGGCCGGGGAATACCCCGGCAGGGTCCTTATCCTGGCCACCGGGTCCGCTCCCCGCACCCTGGGGGTGCCGGGGGAGGACCGGCTCCGCGGGCACGGGGTCTCCTACTGTGCCACCTGCGACGGGGCCTTCTTCCGGGATCAGGAGGTCGCCTGCGTGGGGGGCGGAGATGCGGCGGTGCAGGAGGCCCTCTTTCTGACCCGCTTCGCAGGCCGGGTGCACGTGATTCACCGCCGCCGCGAGCTGCGGGCGGTTCAGATTCTGCAGCAGCGGCTGCTTGCGCACGATAAGGTGAAGATGCACTGGAACACCGTGGTGGAGGAGATCGAGGGCGAGAAGCTGGTCAGCGGGTTGAGGCTGCGGAATGTGGCCACGGGCAGAGAAAGCGACCTGCCCGTCGCCGGGGTCTTCATATACGTCGGGCACCAGCCGGCAACCGCCTTCATCCCGGACCGGGTCGGTCTGGATGAGGGGGGATACCTGTTGACGGATGAACATATGAGGACCCGGG
>PWUC01000225.1 GCA_003562655.1 Clostridia bacterium | reverse complement strand
CGCGGAACGGCTCGCCGCACACGCTCCCCCAGACGGTCAAGACCGCCCTGTATCCTGAGCATTTCACCGATGGCGCCTCCGAGGGCCAGGCTCAGTATGATGATCAGGACGTTCCCGGTGGTCAGGGCCATGTCGATGCCGATGAGAACGACGGCGAGAGCCACGCCGGCCGTAACCGTCCTGCTCATGGCCTCAGGGATCGAGGGAACGATGAAGTAGCCCACCAGAGAGCCCACTATGATTGCAGCGAAGTTCACAACGGTTCCAAGCACTGCCCGTCCCCCTCGTCTCCCTGAAAGGACCGGAAGGCAAATAAGATGTCGAAGAACAGCATTGTTCCACGTGGAACATCCGGTTCCTCGACTGACCTTCCGCCTCCTCAGTCGCGACGATCGACAATGATTTCAACAATCCGGTCAAGGTCCTCGTAGTCGAAGTACTCGATGACGATGCGTCCCCTGCCTTCCCGGTCTCGCAGGGACACCCGCGTGCCCAGCGCACGGCCAACCCGCTCCTCCACATCCCGGGCAAAGACGGCCGCATCATCCTCGCTTTCCTCTGGCCCGGACGCAGTCTCCGGGGGATCCGGCTCCGCCTTTCTGGCCACCGCTGCCCGCTCCGCATCCCGCACTGTCAGTTCGTCGCCGACCACTTCTCCTGCGAACCCGACCCGCTGTTCTTCACGCAGACCCAAAATCACCTTGGCATGACCCAGACCCAGCCTTCCTTCCCTCACCATGTCCTGAACCTCATCCGGCAGCTGCAGCAATCGCAGGACATTCGCCACCTGAGAGCGGCTCACCCCAATTCTCTCCGCAACCTCTGACTGGGTCAGGCCAACCTGCTGCTGCAGAGATTGATAGGCCGTCGCCTGCTCCATCGGGTTTAGGTCCTCACGCTGCAGATTCTCGACCAGCGCAACCTCCATCATCTGCCGCTCATCAAAATCACCCACGATGGCCGGGATCCGGCTGAGGCCCGCCATCCTGGCTGCCCTCCAGCGCCGTTCACCGGCGACCAGTTCATAGTGCTCATCCTCCCCACGCCGGAGGATGATCGGCTGCACCACCCCGTGCACGCGGATCGAATCAGCCAGTTCCTCCAGCTTATCCTCAGGAAAGCTCCGGCGCGGCTGAAAACTGTTCGGCCTGATTTCCCGGACTTCAATCTGCGCGATGCCTCCATCGTCGCTTACCTCATCAACCCCGCCGAGAAGTGCCTCAAGCCCCTTTCCCAATCTCGGCACCTTACGCGCCACTACTCACCACCTCCCTCGCCAGCTCCGAATATACCTCGGCGCCCCGTGAAGAAGGATCATAGTGAATGATGGGCTTTCCGTGCCCGGGAGCTTCACTGAGGCGGACATTTCGCGGAATGATCGTCCTGAACATCTGGCCGCGGAAGTAACGCTTGACCTCGTCTGCCACCTCTATACTGAGATTGGTCCTGCCATCAAACATGGTCAACAACACGCCCTCCAGTTCAAGACTCGGATTCAGGTTCCGCTGGACCAGTCGGATGCTGCTGAGCAGCTGCGTCAGGCCCTCGAGGGCATAATACTCGCACTGGATCGGAATCAACACCCGATCCGCCGCCGTCAGGGCGTTCACCGTGAGCAGCCCCAGGCTCGGAGGGCAGTCCACCAGGACGTAGTCGAACTCATGGCGGATGTCTTTCAACACTTTGCGCAGCCTGGTCTCCCGCGCCATGATGGAGACCAGCTCGATCTCGGCACCGGCAAGATCCATCGTCGAGGGAACAACCTTCAAATTCTTCATCACCGTCGCGCGCACGGTCCGCCGCACCGGCACATCATCAATCAATGCATCATAGATGCTCTCACTCAGGATCTGCCTGTCAATGCCCAGCCCGCTGGTACTGTTCCCCTGCGGATCAATGTCAACAAGCAAAACCGTCCGTTCCTGCTCCTCCGCAAGGCAGGCAGCCAGATTGATGGCCGTGGTCGTCTTGCCGACGCCACCCTTCTGATTTGCCACAGCAATTACTCTGCCCACCGCCTGACCTCCTCCCCGCAAGCCCGGGACCTCATTTCTGGGAGCTGCCGGCCGCTGACCCCCCTCGCCCCTTCACCGTACTCGTGCCCTCCTTGGCGATGCGGATGACCACCACGTAATGATCCTCTCGATCCTCCTCTTTCATCTGGACGTTGAGCCCCGACTTCCGCATGGCCTCAACGGTCTGCTTCAGGCCGTTGAGAAATATCCGCAGATCCCGGACGATCCCCTGCACCGTCTGTCTCTTTTCACTGGGCGCATCCTCACCCCGGAGTACCCTCTCCACCAGATCATCCGCCTGCCTGACGGGGAGATCTTCCTCCATAATCTGATTCAGAACCGTCCTCTGACTCGCTGCATCAGGAAGGCGCAGAAGGGCCCTGGCGTGTCTTTCTCCCACTCCACCCTCGCGGACGGCATCCCTGAGTTCATCATCCAGGGACAGAAGCCGCAGTTTGTTCGACACCGTGGACTGCTTCAGCCCGAGTTGCTCCGCGAGTTCGCCCTGTGTGATCTGAAATTCCTCAATGATCCGTCGAAACGCCAGCGCCTCCTCCATGAAGTGCAGGTCCTCTCGCTGCAGGTTCTCAGTGAGGGCAAGAAGAGCCATCTCCTG
>PWUC01000214.1 GCA_003562655.1 Clostridia bacterium | reverse complement strand
GGGATAGGTCCATCATCGTGGGTTGCCCGGGCTCAGAAGAGTGCAAACAGCCACGGATGCAACCAGGCGGCGACGTTTTCGGCTATCGTGGGGTACAGGATGTCTTCAGCCACGATCACCATCTCAATGCGGGGGGCACCGAGAGCAGCTGGTGATGGGACAGCCAGGAGGCCGGCAGAAGCAGGTATGCAGCCAGGCTCAGCGGCTGGTGGGACACGCGGGGTCCGCTCTTTGCGCCGGCCGACGGCCACCGTGTCCCATGCATCGCGGGGTCCGATCATCTCGAAGGGACGGGTAAGTGATGGGGGTACAACCCCGCATACCCGACACCGGCATAAGTGAAAGGGGTTTTCATAGTTGAGATTCGTGGTGTGCTCACAACGCTTTGCCGTCGCGCGCAGATCAACGGGCATCACCAGGTTGGGCAGGGCGGGAGCTGCTCGACGGAGGTATCGTCAGTTTCCAGTTGGTAGGCACCGAGAATTTCTATCTCACCGACGGGGGAGGCGCTGTACCCATCAGCGATGGCCTGGGCATCCTGTCGCCCACGGCCCCTCTGCAGGATGATCCAGCTGTGATTGCCGCGGCCAGGATGCCCCGCCCGCCCGAGGTCGCCGACCCGGTCGGTATGTAGGTGGCGCCGAAGTGCACCGGAGCCCGGTTGGCTCAGGGTCTTCTTCCTCGATCACCCCGGTCGGTTCCCCGATTCCTCGGCCTGTTTGCCCGCTTCGGGAGGGGGCCGGACGTAGACTAACAGCCCGCCACCCCGATCATCAACACCATACAGAACAGGGCGATGAGCAACGCCTCGGGGGGCCTCGTCCATCCAGCGCTCGCAGAGGGCCGTCCTATCATGAAGTGCAGCCACTCAAACTCTTCACTTCTCGCCAACCGTTCCCTTCCACGTTCTGAAGACATATGGGTGAGAACTCGGTGGGATCCCTGGGTTGGGCAGGCGAATGCTGGGGCCCGCGGTCTTCCCTGCTTTCAACGGAGGAATCTTCATGGTGAAAGGATTCGCAAGGGTATCAGCCAGCTGGCCCAGGTCCGCCCTGGCCTGCTGGTGGTCGGGCTTCACCCACGCTACCTCACGCCCGGAGGGCGCGCAGCAGGGACGATATGCTCCTCGAAGCCCGCCGGTAGATCTCGCGGTAGCTGCCGGTGCCCTGGATCATGGCCAAGAAGGCATCGAGCAGGTCTGCATCCTCCTGGATCATCCGGTGAAACAGGGCGGGCCACCTGGTGAACAGCTGCATGATGCGCCCGGCCGCCTTCAGATCTGCACCCAGCTCCCTGCGGATCAGCCCTGGATAGGGGGCCAGGGAGGGGTCATTCCTGTTGATGGCGTCTGTGATGACCTCCGAGGCCAGCCGGGAGCTGCGAAGGGCGTAGTATATGCCCTCCCCGGTCAGGGGATCGGCGAGCCCGGCCGCGTCACCCACCAGGAGGAAGCGGTGTCCCGCCAGGGGGCGGGTGATCCCGATGGGCACGGGGTGGCCGTACACGGCGGCACCCCGGGCGTGTTCTTCAAGGCCCAGCTGAACGAAGTAGTCATCGAGGATCCCTCGCAGGGATACCCTGCCTCCCGACAGAAAGCCGGTGCCTACGGAAAGGTGATTCTTCTTGGGAAAGACCCAGCTGTATCCTCCGGGCAGCACGCCGTAGTCGAGGATGATCCCGTCTGTGACCTCCGACGGTGCGACCTCCAGCTCCACCTCCAGGGCGGCACCGGCGCGGCGGGGACGTACCCCCTGGGAGCGGGCCACGACACCCCTGGCACCGTCGGCCCCGATGACCATCTCCGCCCGGTACTCGCGAACGTCGGTGCTGAGGAGAACTCCGTCCGGGTATACGCGGACCTCCTTCACCGTCTCACCCTGGTGCAGCCGTGCTCCGGCGGACGCCGCCTCCTCGGCCAAAAAGTAATCGAAGCTGTCCCGCATCACCAGGGTGATGCCCGGCTCAAGGCAGCTCCGATTCACGGGTCTTTCCCCGGGGTGTCGGAAGGTCACCCGGCGGGCGACCCTCTCCACGGGCACCAGCTCGGGGGAAAGGTCTTCGGCGAAAAGATCCAGTGCCTTCTGGGAGACCGCCCCCCCGCACGCCTTGTAGCGGGGGAGGAGCTCCCGCTCGATGATGATACAATGGATGCCGGCCCCCGCCAGGTCCCGGCCCAGCTGGGTACCCGCGGGCCCGGCACCGACGATTAACACCTGGGTGTCCACTGCTGTCACACCTCCACCGTGTCGCATATCAATCCTAATTCGCCCGGCCCCCCGGGTATTCCTTCATGACCCCCCGCCCGATGGCCGGTATTCTCCACGGAGGAGACCCCCGACCCTCTGAAGAAGGAATGAACCAAGAGATCATGATCCCGTGAAAGGAGATGCTCTCGTGAAGATCGACTACCCCATCACCTTTTTATACTACAGAGACCTGGACAAAGTGATACCCTTTTACCGCGATCTGTTGGGCCTGAAGCTGGCGCGGGACCAGGGCTGGTGCAAGATATTTGTCATCACCCCCGGGGCCTACGTCGGACTGGTGGACGAGCAGGTGGGCTCCCTGGCCGCCACCGACGACAAGGGGGTCCTGCTCACCCTGGTGGTGGATGACGTGGACGCCTGGCACGAGCACCTTCTGCATTCCGATCTC
>PWUC01000112.1 GCA_003562655.1 Clostridia bacterium | reverse complement strand
TCGTCCTGAAGGATCGAAAGCATACCTTCCTCGATGAGGACGAGATCATGAAGGAGACCGAGGAGGCCCAGAGGGCCATGCTCTCCGAGTCGGGTCTGGATGCCGAGTTGAAAGAGCAGCGTCAATGGGTGATCCCCTGAGCCTCGAGGCAGTCGAGCCGCGACCCTACGCCAGGATCAATCACCCCAGTCGAAGTGCCGGGGAGAGGGACCATCTCCGGAGGGAACTGGCCCGGGGCGCCGTCGATTTCATCGGCTCGGACCACGCGCCGTACCCCCGGGGTGGGACGAGACCCGGGAGGGGCGGCCTGTCTGGAGACGACGGTGCCCCTGATGATCGATGCGGTGCTCAGGGGGCGCCTTGATCTGGAGGACCCGGTGCGCCTGATGGCCGAAAACACCGCCCGCCACTTCGATCTGTGGCCGAAAAAGGGCTGCCTGCCCCCGGCTCAGATGGTGACATGGTGGACCTGGAAGGTGAGTGTCTCGTGTCCCGGGAGGAGATGTTCACCCGGGCTGCTCCGGGCGCCCTGCTGTACGAATGGGTGGACCCTGGTCGGCGGCGTCTCGATGACTGTCGTCAGGGGAGAGCAGGTCTTCAGGGAGCGACGCGTCACAGGCCGTGAGGGTTTCAGTCAGCAGGTGCTGCCCAGAACAGGTAGACTTGCAGTGCAGGGGCGGCGCCTGCGGTTTCCCTGCAGGCTGCCGCCCGCTGGGCCAGATCCTGTCTGGTGATGCCAGCCCGTTGATCTAACGGTCGAGCTTGTCAAAGCGCAGGTTTCGCACCCGTCCCCCCGTCAGCAGAAACCCGGTGACCTCCCCCTCCTCCCGGAGAAAGCGAATCTTCCCTGTCCTGCCGCTCAGGCTCTGGAACACATCCTCCTCGATGGCGGCCAGGGTCACGTCTTGGTGCCTCCGGTGCTGCATCAGCAGCCCGTCTTCTGCAGGGGTCATTGAGTATACAGTCCCCAGCTCGTCACTATGGTATTGGCCCGCCAGAGCGGCCAGCTGTTCGCAGCTGACCTGTCGTGGTTCGAATCTCTGGGCGGTCATCGTGTACCCGGGGGGCAGGATGCTGAAAGAGGTGACGCGGCCATCGTCGTCGCGGTCAAACTGCATCGTCTGGGCCTGCCCCTCTATGCGGAACCTGAGCCCGCCCTCGGGAGTCAGCCTCCTGGAGGGCTGTCCGGTGCGGTTGAGGACCAGGTGTTGATTGTCGCGGGCGATCTCGATCAATCCGAAGGGACCCATGAGATACCTTCCCCCGAAGTCGTCCAGATCAGCCTCGTCCGGGGGCTCAGCGGCAGGTGGCTTCTCCTCGGCCTCCAGGCGGTCACCCAGGTACAGTCCGGCGATCTCAAGGGCCATCATCTGCGGGTTGAAGGACGAAAGATTGCTGAGGATTGCTATTCCCAGGCCGTGGGCGGGAAAACGCGCGCAATAGCTGCGGAAGCCCGCGTCAGACCCGCTGTGACCGATGACCTGGGCACCCCGGTGTTCAGAGAACACAAGACCGAAGGCATAGGGTATGGTCTTGCCCCCATTGAGCACAAATCTTGTGTGCATCTGCTTCAGAACCCTGGGACCTCCGACCTCCCTGCTGTCGAAGTTGAACATCCATCTTGCCAGGTCCTCGACGGTGGTGAAGAGGCTGGTGGCGCCGACGTTGGCGTAGCTGAGCACACTCTTTTTGAATCCACCCTCAGGGCGCGGGGCGTAGGAGTAGGCCCGGTTCCTGACGATTTCCTCGTGGTCGTGGTGAAAGTGAGTGGAGTCCATGCCCAGGGGGGCGAATATGTGGGTGTGCGCATAGTCCCGAAGCGACATCCCGGTGACCCTTGCGACCATTTCCGCCAGCAGGGTGTAGCCGGTGTTGCTGTAGAGGTGCTCATCCCCGGGTGTGAAGTTGAGTTCGCGCTGGTGCTCCGTGGTTTTCAGGATGTGTTCTGTGGTGATGACATCGTCCATTCTCCAGCCGGCGAGTCGCAGAAGCTCCCACTGGTCCCGCATCCCACTGGTGTGGTGCGCCAGGTGACGAAGGGTGATGGTGGGTCCGAAGTCAAAGATCTCCGGGAAGTACTTCCTGATGTCGTCGTCAAGGGAGATCTGTCCCTCGTCAGCGAGGGTGGCAACGGCAAAGGCCGTGAACTGCTTCGAGACCGAGGCGACGTGAAAGATCGTTGAGGGGGTGATGGGAATGCCATATTCAAGCTGGGCACAGCCGTAGCCGCGTCGGTGGACGATGTCTTCGCCCGAGGTGACCACAACGGCAGCCCCGGGTGAATCGGACCGGTCCCACTCGGCGAAGAGCTGGTCCACTGCCCTCGATGCCTGTGTGAGTTCTCTCGAGTCTGTCAACTTGTCACCCTCCGTTTCGTTAACCTGTTGACATATTCGCCCCTATCCCGCGGCAACCTTCCCGAGATCTGAGAAGGCCCGACCCCGAGGAACGGGCCAGCCCGGATCCGATCGCCTTTCGTCTCCGGGGTCGCTCTCACGGGCGTGGAGGGTGGATCCGGAGGAGAGGATGCAGCACTGTCACGGCAGCGCGAAGCAGTTCTCAATGCTGAACTCACATGACTCCTTATCGGCGCGGGTCGGCAGCCGCTCCGGAGTCTGTACTGGTGTGTCGTTGTATCTTTAGGGGCGATGTGCGTAGTCATAGAG
>PWUC01000074.1 GCA_003562655.1 Clostridia bacterium | reverse complement strand
GGACCGGGATGGCTTCGTGCTGGGCGAGGGTTCCGTGGTGCTGGTCCTGGAGACCCTCGGGCATGCCGAGCAGAGGGGGGCCGAGGTCCTCGCCGAGCTGCTGGGGTATGCGGCCACCAACGACGCCTATCACGTGACCGCGCCGCCTCCCTCCGGTGAGGGCGGGGCCCGCGCCATGGCCGGGGCCATCCGTGATGCCGGGCTGACCCCCGACGACATTGACTACATCAACGCCCACGGCACCGGCACGCCCACCGGAGACGTGGCCGAGTCCAGGGCGGTGGAGACGGTCTTCGGCCACCGGGCCCTCGAGATCCCGGTCAGCTCCACCAAGTCCATGACGGGCCATCTTCTGGGCGCGGCCGGTGCCCTCGAGAGTGCCATCTGCATGCTCACCATGAGGGAGGGCTTCATCCCGCCCACCACCAATCTGACCCGGCCGGGTGAGGACTGCAACCTGGACTACGTGGCCGAGGGTCCCCGCCGGGCCCGGGTGGATGTGGCCCTGACGAACTCCTTTGGCTTCGGCGGTCAGAACGCCAGCCTGGTATGGGGGCGACTCAAATAGATGCAGCTCATGCGGCTGTTACAGGAGGTAGGGGCCCGTGTCGATGAGGACCTGCTCCGCCAGGCCCTCACCCACAGCTCCTACGCCAATGAGAATTCCGACGAGGGCTACTCCAACGAACGCATGGAGTTCCTGGGCGATGCGGTGCTGGAACTCATAGTCAGTGAGGGCCTCTATCGCCAGGGAGCGCTCTTTGATGAGGGGGTCCTGTCCTCGGTGCGGGCCTCGATCGTCCGGACGGAGACCCTGGCCAGCGCGGCCCGGACCCTGCGGCTGGGCCAGATGCTCCGCCTGGGCCGGGGCGAACGGGAAAGCGACGGACGGTGCAAGGTGTCGATTCTGGCCGACACCTACGAGGCGGTCGTGGCCGCGGTGTATCTGAGCTGTGGCCTGAAGACAGCCTCTGCCTTTGTGCGCAGGTCGCTGAACCTGTCCTGCAGGTGCATCGATGGCGGCATGGTCCTGGATGCCAAGTCGACCCTCGAGCAGGTGGCCCAGCGGCGCCACCAGGTCACCCCCCACTACAACGTCGTCTCGCGGAAGGGACCGGACCACGCACCGCGCTTCACCGTGGAGGTCTCCATTGCGGATAGCAAAATGGGATCTGGTTCCGGAAAAAGCAAACAGAAGGCGGAGGAGGCAGCTGCAGAGGACGCATTGAGCTTAATGGGTATTCGATGAAGGAAATGACATTCTTTTCGCGAATACAGAAATATATGGTCCTATCACTCATCACCCCTGTCTGTCCTACAAGGAGGGAAAGACGCCGTGGAATTGTTGCGAGTATCGTCTTCATCGAAACCCAAAGCAGTGGCAGGGGCTCTTTCAGCAGTTGTCCGATCTAATGGTAACGCCGAGCTGCAGGCAATTGGTGCGGGGGCAGTCAACCAGGCGGTCAAGGCCATAGCGATAGCCCGTGGGTATGTAGCTCCCAATGGCATTGATCTTGTGGCGATTCCGGCCTTTGTTGAAATTGACATCGGCGGGGAGGAAAGGACCGCGATCAAATTCTTGATCGGCCCGAGATAATTGGACCCGTCACGAAGGCTCGAGTGGGGACGGTTGTGATCACCGGGGGGCATGGACGAATCAGGGCGGGATGAAACTGATGCATGCGCGGGTCTGCCCATCACCACGGTTGGTGATGGGCGGGCCCTTGCTGTATGATTGGAAAAGGGTGAACATCCTGCCACATGCTGTCCCTGTGAGGAGGTCTACAGCTTTGCGTCTTGAGAGATTGGAAATCGCCGGTTTCAAATCCTTTTCTGAGCCCGTGACGGCCGAGTTCCCCGAGCAGATCACGGTCATTGTCGGTCCCAACGGCAGTGGCAAGTCCAACATCGTGGATGCCATCCGCTGGGTGCTGGGTGAGCAGAGTGCTGCCGGGCTGCGCTGCAGTAGGATGGACGAGCTGATCTTCTCCGGGAGCGAGAACCGCCGCCGCCTGAGCCTGGCCGAGGTGCAGGCCGAGTTCCGGGAGCCGGGGGGAGAGGGGCTGACCATATCGCGCCGCATCGACCGGTCGGGTCGGGGCGAGTACCTGATCAACGGCCGGCGGTGCAGGCTGCGCGATGTGCAGGAGATCTTTTTTGATACCGGGCTCGGACGGGGATCCTACGCCATCATAGGGCAGGGAGAGGTGGAGCGGATCATCGATGCCCGGGGCGATGAGATTCGGTCTTATCTCGAGGAGGTCGCCGGGGTCAGTCGATACCGCGTGATGATGCGGGAGACGGAGCGGGCCCTCGTGGATAGCGAGGAGCGCCTGGGGCGATATAGCGACATGCTGAACCTGCGCCTGGAGTATCTCGAGCCCCTCAGGGAGCAGGCCAGGAGGGCCCGGCTGCACAGGATCCTCTCCGGCCGGGAGCGGGACCTGCGCAGGACCCTTGTCCTGGAGGAACTCCGGGTTGCGGCCGAAAAGCTGGCTGAGAACCAGGGCCGGGATGCTGGCATGGAGGCCGAACTGACCGAACTCAGCTGCCGGGAGGACCGGGTGCGGGGGCAGTATTCGCAGCTGAGCACGGACGTCGATGAGGTGAACGGCTGGATCAACCTGCTGGAGCGGGGACAGCGGGGGCTCTATGAGCAGAGGAGCGAGGCTGGAACTCGCACGGCTGTCGTCGGGGAGCGGCTGAGTTCCCTGTCGGAGACCAAAGGCCGCGCCGGGCGGGCTCTCCATGATGTGCGGCAGAGGCTCAGGGAGCACGCAGGAGACGCCGAGGAGGACCCGCCCACCGCAGAGGTTGAGTCCCGGCTCGAGGAGCTGCAGGGGGGACTGCAGGCCCTGGAGGCCCGGGTGACGGAGGCATCGGCGCGGCTTCAGAGGGCAGAGGACATCGTGCGCCGCAGCCTCCAGATCGAGGGTGAGTTGAAGCTGAGGGAGCGCGACACGGAGAGGCAAATGAGTGCGGCGGAGAGGGAACTGGGAGACTGTTTCGGGCAGATCGCAAGGGACGGGGATGAGCTCCGCGAACTCGAGGCCGAGGGGCAGGATCAGAGGTCATCCTCCGCGGAGGAGATGGCCAGGGAGCTTGAGCAGATCGATGAGGAGCTCGCTGCCGCCCGGGCCCAGCTGAAGTCGCAGGAGCTACAGAGGGACGAACAGCGCAGGAAACTGGAAGTGGTCAGTGACCGGCTGGCCCGGTGGGAGGGGAGAATGGAGGCCCTCCGCGAGGTGACGGGGGAGGAGACCGCAGCGACGGCGGATCTGTCCCAGGGGGATGCGTCCTTTCTCAGCCGCATCGGGGTTCCCCCGGGCTGGGAGGGAGCCCTTGAACTGGCCCTCGGCCAGTGGCTGGGCGCCGAGGTCGCCGCCCTCGAGGACGTGGAGGGCGCCACCAAGGGTTCGTTGATCCTGACGGACATCATGGCGGAGCTCCCCGATGGGGACGGCATCGACCGGCCCTCGTGGAAGACGTGGCTGCTGGAGAACGGGTGGGGAGACTCGGTGATGGGCTGGCTGGACGATCTGGTGGACTTCGGGGATCGTCACTCGGAGAGGGCCGGCCGCCATTTCTGCAGTAGATTTCTGGTGGTTGAGAGGCGCGAGACCCTTCTGGGCCTGGCGGGGGAGATCTGGAGCGACCGGCTCCGGGGGGCCCCAGGTGAGATTCCCGGGGGACTCCTGCCCTGCATCGTGACCCCCGGGGGGGACCTCGCCGATCTGGCCGGTGCGCTGTCTGTGGATGGGAGATGGTCGCCGGGCGGAGCAGAGCAGACGGTCAGTCCGGTGGATGTCGGCCGCGAAATCCGGCGTCTCAGCATCGGCCTGAGGGACTGCAGGGCCGAGCTGGCCGAAGCCCGGAGTCTCGCCGAGTCCGCAGAGCACCAGTGGCAGGAGCAGCTGCAGCGGGTGCGGGAGCTGGAGGAGAAGCGGCGTCAGTTGGCCGCCTCGCTGGAGGGTCGCAGGCGGGAACAGAAGATCAGTGAACGCCAGACCCAGCGGATTGAGGACCTGCGGGAGCAGCGGAAGAACCTCACCGAGAGGGCCACCCAGCTGGAAAGAGACAAGGCGCACATGGAGCGCAACCTGTCGCGGCTGGCGGAGGCCCGCTCGAATCTTCTCAGGCATCGCAGGCGATGGGCCGCGACGGTGGAGAGGAGGAGGGAACAGCTGGGCGAGTTGGAGGGTGAGGCCGAGCAGGCCAGGTATGAGCAGATCACCCTCAGGGAGAGGATTTCTGCCGCGAAACGCAGGACAGAGCAGCTCCTGCGTGAACGCACTCACCTGGACCGGCAACAGAGCCGGTGGGTCGAGACCATCAAGGAATGCCGGGACAAGATCAGGTCTGCGGAGGTGGAAAGGGATGCACTCAATCAGCGGGTCCGCGGCCTTGATGAGGCCCTGGAGCGAACGCGCCTCCGGCTTGAGGAAGCGAGGGGGCGCCACCGCAGGGCGTCCTCGGAGCTGAAGGGTGTGCGCCGGGACCTGTCCAATCTCCAGAGGCGCCGGGGGCAGGTAGAGAAGGCCCTGAACAGTGTGAGGGTGGCAGGGGTGAGGGCACAGACGGAGTTTGACAGTACATGCCGCCGCGCGGAGGAAATGGGGATTGAGCCAGCCAGCGTACAGCTGGAGGGCGAGAACATGTCAGATGCGGAGCGGGCCCGGAGCCGGAGGAGTCTCTCTGATCTTGAGGGCAGGCGCCGGCAGCTGGAACCGGTCAACTCCCTGGCCCCGGAAGAGTTCCGGCGCGAGAAGGCGCAGGTTGACCAGATGCGAGAGCAGCGGCGGGATCTTTTCGAATCCCTGCAGGGTCTGCGACATCTTTTCGGGGAGATAGAGGACCGGCTGAATGCCAGGTATTTGCGGACCCTGAGAGGGACATCTGCCGCCTTCAGCCGGACCTTCGCCGACCTGTTCGGGGGGGGACAGGCAGAGATATTGACCCGGGGAGCAGATCCCCGGGAGGCGGAGGTTGAGATCCGTGTTCAGCCTCCGGGCAAGCGCCTGACGCGTTTGAGTCTTCTCTCGGGAGGGGAGAGGGCGCTGTCGGGTATCGCCTTTCTGTTTGCCCTGCAGAAGATGCGCCCATCGCCGGTGTGCGTCTTCGACGAGATCGATGCGGCCCTGGATGATGTGAACACGGACCGCTTTGTGCGCTACGTGGAGCGGCAGGTTGACGGCATTCAGTACCTGCTTGTGACGCACCAGAAGAAGACCATGGAGGTGGCGGACACCCTGCACGGGGTGACCATGTCGGAACCCGGGGTGTCGGAGTTGGTCTCGGTGCGCCTCGAGGACACAGATCTCGACAGTGAACAGGGGGGCTCAAGATGAGTGAGGGACTGTGGGCACAGATGAGGGCCGGTCTGAAACGCACCCGGGACCGGATCTCAGAGGGTTTTGACTCCTTCATTGACTTCTCTGTGGTGGACGAGGCCATGTTTGAGGATCTCGAGGCGATACTGGTCGGGGCTGACGTGGGGGTGGCCACGACGGATCGTCTCCTGTCGCGCCTGCGTGAGGTGATCAAGCGGGACAATATCCAGGGAAGGGAGAGGGTTCTCGGAGCCCTTCAGGATGTGATCCTCGAGCGGATCAACGACGCGGGTACCGGTGACCGCCGGCTGCATCTGACCGGCGATCCTTCGGTGGTGCTGCTGGTGGGGGTCAACGGGGTGGGCAAGACGACCTCGGCCGCCAAGATCGCCTGGCGCCTGAAGCGGGAGGGTCACACCCCGATCATGGGAGCAGCCGATACCTTCCGGGCGGCGGGCATCGAGCAGCTCGAGCTGTGGGGACAGAGGGTCGGGGTGGATGTGATCCGCCACGCTCCGGGGGCGGACCCGGCGGCGGTGGGCTTCGACACCATCAACGCCGCCCGCTCCAGGGGCTGCGATGTGGTGCTGATCGACACGGCGGGGCGGCTGCACACCCGCAAGAACCTGATGCACGAGCTGGAAAAGATGTGCCGGGTGGTGTCCCGGGAGGTACCCGAGGCCCCCCACGAGAGCCTGCTGGTCGTCGATACGACCACCGGGCAGAACGCCCTCCGGCAGGTGCAGATGTTCGGCGAGGCCGTTCCCCTGACCGGGGTGGTGCTGACGAAGCTGGACGGAACGGCCAGGGGAGGCATAACGGTGGCCATCGAGGACCAGAGCGCGATCCGGGTGAAGTATGTCGGGCTGGGGGAGGGCGTGGAGGACCTGCAGCCCTTCCGGGCCGAGGATTTTGTGCGAGCGCTTCTGGGCATGGACGACGGCTGATGTCATACTGACGCTGACCGTGACAGGTTTTGGGTGGCGTGGGCGGCGAGATTTCAGGGCTCCTCCATCGACCTTACTTGCTCCAGGCTGCCCGGGTTTATCGCAGTAGTGGGTTCGCCAATCCAGGCACCTCGCGTCGATTTTGGCATGCGTCAGTGTTCCAGGTTTCGACGAGGGTGTTCATGTGAACTTCGGGAGGCGAGAATAGCAGCGAAGACGGTTGCAGGGACTCCGAGCAAAACACCCCAGCTGGAACCCAGACAAAGCTAGCAGCTACATCTGAGGATCGCATTCCATGGAGTTCGTCTGAAGAGCATATGGCAAATCAAAAACTGGTGATGGGGCTTCTGTCGTAAGGCCCTTGCTGACCGTAATCGGGCCGTGAGGGGGCACTTGGCGAGGTAGATCTGCCCGGTTTCGGTTGTCCTGTGCAAGAGAGATCTCCTCGATCCATGGTACACGCAAAGCGCGGCTCCGACGCAGGCGGACGATTGCGTATAGCAGTGTCGGGGGGTAAGAATTCAGATGCAGGGTATTTAGTGTGAGGGGAGAATATCAACGTGTGTTCCGGTAGTGCAGTGCCGTTGGCCCGGAGAGGGGGTTAGTATGAAGATCCGCCAGGTATTAGCCCTTGACGTGGGCAGCACCACAACGAAGGGCAGAATGTTCATTCGCGATGACAAGTGGAAGGTGGCCGGTTCCGCCGACCGACCCACCACCGTGGAGGCCCCCGAAGAGGACGTCATGGTCGGTGTCCTTGCTGTCTGCCGTGCCCTGGAGGCGGATCTTGGGATTCAGATCATATTTGAGGATGGCAGCCTGAGAGCAGGGGATGAAGGGGCCGTTGTGGCCTGTTCCAGTGCCGGTGGCGGCCTGCGGATGGTCGTCGGTGGTGTCGTTCGAGAGATGACGGCCGAGAGCGCCGAACGGGCTGCCCTCGGTGCCGGGGCCATTGTTCAGGATGTCTTCTCTGTCAACGACGGCAGGTTCCCGGTCGAGCGCGTCGCTCGCATTCGGTCGCTCCGGCCCGACATGATTCTCTTCACCGGTGGCACCGATGGAGGACAGGTTAGCCACGTGATAGCGCTCGCCGAATGGATCCGGGCCGCAGAACCCGAGCCACGGTACGGCAAGGGACAGAACCTGCCAGTCATATACGCCGGCAATGCTAGTGCCCGGTCCCTCGTCACAGAGATTCTGGGGGACAGGGTCGACCTTCACTCCGTGGACAATCTGCGTCCCCGGTTGGAGGTGGAGGTTCTCGGACCTGCCCGCGATGCCATCCACGATGTGTTCATGGAGCATGTCATGGCCCAGGCCCCCGGCTACGAGAAGCTGCTGTCCATCGTTGACGCCCAGGTCTTGCCCACTCCGGGGGCCTTTGGCCGCCTGGTGCGCGAACTGGTCGGGGAAGTCGGGGGAGACGTTCTGGCTGTGGATGTGGGTGGGGCCACGACCGACATCTTCTCCGTGGTGTCGGGCGAGCTGTATCGCACCGTCAGTGCCAACCTGGGCATGAGCTACAGTGCAGCCAATGTTTTTGCCAGCACTATACCTGAGGACATAGCCCGCTGGCTGCCCGAGCCCCTCTCCACGGACGACATCAGGGAGTGGACGGCCAACAAGATGATCCGGCCCACCACCCTGCCGCACCTCCTGTCGGATCTGCAGATGGAGCACGCCCTTGTGAGGGAGGCCATCCGCCTGGCCCTGGAGCATCACAACCGCCTGGTCGTAACGTTGAAGGGGGTGGAGGCCGAGGGCGGGCGCACTCCCCTTCTGACCGCCCACGGCGATCCCACCGGGCAGAAGATGGTGGACATGATGAAGGTAGAGGAGATTGTTGGTAGCGGTGGGGTCCTTTCGCACGCCGGGCGGCTTTCCCAGGTCCTGGCGATTATGATTGATGGTTTTGCGCCCGAGGGCCTCACTCGCCTGCGCGTGGACCGGGGCTTTGTGATTCCGCACCTGGGTGTGTTGACTCAGCTTGACCCCGGTGCTGCCCGGCAGCTGACGGATCAGGTACTCGCCGAGGCGGGGTGGTGCCTGGCCCCCGTCGTGCCCGGGGGAGCCCGGCCTCCTGCCGTGTTGGCTGAGGTGGAGATCGTGCGGCGTGGGAAGCGGGAGCAGGTCAGGCTCAAGCCGGGAGGTTTCGAGGTCCGGCCGCTGGACCAGACGAGCTCCGTGACGCTTTCGTGTGCACCGGCGAGGGGAGTGGATGCCGGGGCCGGCCCGGGCCGTCACCTGCGGGTGAGTATCCCGCCGTCTCCGGGACAACTGGTGCTGGACGGACGGGGCCGACCGCTGCCGGGAACAGCTGAACTGTCACTGGAACAGCTGATAGCCCAGACCCGGCGTAACCTGGCGAAGCTGGGCTGCTATAGCGACGAGGAGGCGATGACATGACAGTCTCCGTCGGTTCGGGACTCATCCGTAAGAGCCGGATCCTGCCCGCATCGGGACGCATTGAGGTACAGGTCGGGGACCGGGTCGAACCTGACACGGTGATTGGAGAGGTCACCCTCTCCTTTCCCATGGCCCACTTCGTAAACGTCGCCCAGCTGGCGCGAGAGCGCCCGGAGGACATAACTGGGGAGGATTTTGCCGTTGATGTCGGAGATGACGTCCGGGCTGGGGACATCGTCGCCGAGGTGCGCCGGGGCTGGCGATTCATGCCGCAGATCAAGGAGATCCGGGCCCCAGTCACAGGGACGATCGAGAGCATCTTTCCCAAACTGGGCCTCCTCAGCATCCGCGAGAGGGAGTCCGGCGAGATGGGCACGGTCAGCATCCCCGTAGCTTCCCTTCTGCAGTGCCGGCCCGGGGATGTCCTGCAGCATCTGCGGGTGGAGCTGGGGGATGAACTGCACCGCGGTGACATCGTGGCCCTCCGCGATGAAGGCGAGGTTCCGCTGGTGGCCCGTTCAGCCCACGATGGAGTCGTGGATATGATAAACCGGGTGGAGGGCAAGGTGGTCCTCCGGCGTCGTCGGCAGATCCACCAGGTCCGCGCCTTTGTGCCCGGCGAAGTGGAGGAGATCATCCCCGGGCGGGGTGCGGTGATCAGGACCTCTGGCACCCGGGTGCGGGGCATGTTTGGAGCCGGGGCTGAGGCAGTGGGAAGGATCATGCTTCTCGATTCCGACCCACTGACGGAGGCTGATGTCCCAGATTCGTGTGGTGGGGCAATCCTGGTCGGACGCGGTCGCCTCGAACTGGGGGCCGTGCTGCGGGCCCAGGAGGTGGAAGCGGCCGGACTGGTGGGGGGATCGGCCCGGGCTTCCGATGTGGCCCACCTGCTCGGCGAGGAGCTCGGCATGGGCGTGACAGGAGAGGAGTCCCTGGGGGTCGTCCTGGTTCTGACCGAGGGCTTTGGGTCCATCCCCATGGATCAGGCGGTCTGGTCGATCATGACAGAACGAGAGGGCGATCTCGCCTGCGTCAGCGGCGGAACGCAGATGCGGGCCGGCGTGGTCCGTCCCGAGGTGATCATCCCGGGGCCGGAGGATGAAACTGGGGCTGAGGAGCCGGAGGGACGGGTCCTGCGCCGCGGGGCCCGGGTTCGCATCGTGCGCCAGCCTCACTTCATGAAGCGCGGGACGGTGCGGGACCTGCTGCCGGTAACGGACGTGGGGGCTGGCATCAGGGCCCCGGCGGTCTCGGTCATCCTGGAAGACGGTTCGGAGGTCACGGTGCTGCGAGCGAACGTGGAGGTTTAAGGTTGAGAGGGTGGGGGAGGGGATGCAGATGGACGTTGAGGTGTGCTTTGACACCTACTACCGCTACGATGATCTGACGGCGATACTGTATGCCTACGCGGAGGCGTATCCTGACCTCTGCAGGCAGATTGCCGACGTCCGGTTGGAGAACCTGCGGCAGGGGGTGTACCGGGTGACCGCGGTGGTTCAGAACGCGGGCCTTCTGCCGACGAACATCACCGACCAGGCGATCCGAACAGGCAGAGCCAAACCGGTGCGGGTGGCCGTCGAGGTGTGGGAGGGAGAGGTCCTTCACGGAGCGGTGGAGCAATGGGTAGGACACCTGGATGGGCGAATCTCGAATCTGTC
>PWUC01000036.1 GCA_003562655.1 Clostridia bacterium | reverse complement strand
TGCATGCGAGGGCGGCCGATGGTTGACCGGTGGAGCTGCGGTCATGGATTTCGCCTTATGTGTTCACTGAAGCTCGGGTATCTCCTTCACAAAGAGGTGATCTTTTCTGCGGGCAATGGGTGGTGAGGCCAGAATCGCGGCGTATCCGACCACCCGGCCCCCGGCTTCCTCGATCAGTGTTTCGGCCCCCCGCAGGGGCCCGTCCGAGGTGATCACGCCGGCGACCAGTATCACCCGTCTGCCCTTCACCCGTGCCGCCTCCCGGCCGTCGAGGACCCAGGGGTGACCATCCGCAGAACAGATGCTCAAAGGATCCAGCATGGAGGGTGTGGTCGCTCGATACAGAGCCAGGTAGTGTTCGCGGCCCAGAAATGTGCAGAGGACCTGCAGCAGCGCGGTGCACTCGGGGGCGGGACCCGCCAGCAGGTCCCAGTCCAGGCGCGCCAGCCTGGTGGCCAGGGCGGCCCCCGATACATTGGTCAGGGCAACATCACCCGAGAGGGGCAGCGACGGACGCCTTTCGCCGCAGCCGGTGTCCCTGATGTCCAGTGTCCGGTGCAGTCCGCAGATCTGCACCCCAAGAGTCCTCTTCCTGCGCATGGCTTTCCTTCCGAATGCTGTGATGGGAAGCCCCGTGAGGGGCCTCCCGGTATGCTCAGCGGGTCAGCTGCGATACATCTGCCCGGCAGACGGTCAGGGCCAGATCAACGCAGGCCCGCACATCGTTGAAGTCGACCATTTCACCGGGCCCGTGCAGGTAGCGGGTGGGTATCGATATGCACCCGGCGGGAACCCCGGAGCGGCTCAACTGTATGGCTCCCGCGTCTGTGCCGCCGTATTCCAGGACCTCCATCTGGTGCGGTATCTCGTTTTCCTCTGCGAGACGCACCATGAGGGCCTTGACGCCGGGGTGAACGATCAGACTGCGGTCCATCACCTTGATCGCTGCGCCCCCACCCAGCGATACATCCAGGCGGCGGGCCTTGGGGGTGTCTCCCGATCCCGTGACGTCCAGGGCTATGCCCAGGTCGGGCTGCACCTGGTAGGCGGCTGTGCGGGCGCCGCGCAGTCCCACCTCCTCCTGCACGCTGAAGACGGCGGCGATGCGGTTCTGGGTGTCCTCGAGTTCCCTGAGCACCTGGGCCAGGATGGCGCAGCCTATCCGGTCGTCCATGGCCTTGGAGACGAGACGATCGCCCAGGTCAACGAAGGGATGACAGAAGCACGCCACATCCCCGACAGAGACGTGTTCCTTCGCCTCACTGCGGCTGGAGCATCCAATGTCGATGAAGAGCTTCTCCATTTTCAGGTCCTTGGGCTCGTCGAACTTCTCGGCACCGATGCAGCCCATGCGGCCGCCGGCGAAGATCACCCGCTGATCCAGCAGGCGGAGCGGGGTCATTCCTCCCACGTTGGAGAAGCGGAGGAACCCGTCGTCATCCACGTGGGTCACGATGACGCCGATCTCGTCCATGTGGGCGGAGAACATAATGGTGGGCCCCGGGTTTCCGACTCCCCTGACGGCAATGAGATTTCCCATGGTGTCCGTCGTCAACTCGTCAACGTATTCCTCTATCTCCGCCTTTATGACTTCCCGGATGGGTTCCTCGCTGCCTGCCACCCCGAAGGTCTCGACGAAACTGCGGATCATCTCCTTCACGGTCGGAATCCCCCTTCTATGCTCTGCAGAAATGCGGTGACCAGACGAACCCCGTTCTCATAGTCAGAGCGCTTCAGGACAGAGACCGGGGAATGGATGTAGCGGCACGGCGTTGATATCGTGGCAGTCGGCACCCCGGAGCGGCTCAACTGTATGGGGCCGGCATCGTTTCCGCCCGCGGTGCTTCTGCGAAACTGGTAGGGTATGCTCTCTTTCTCGGCGACGCGCATCAGCTGCGCGATCATGGCTGGATGAGCGATGGAGGTTCTGTCCATCATTCCAAGGGCCGGGCCCTCACCCAGCGTTGTGGAGTGCAGGTGATCCTCGGAACCGGGGACGTCGGCGCAGGTGGTGCCCTCGAAGACCAGGGCCATGTCGGGTTCAACGCTCCAGGCGGCCACCCGGGCACCGCGCAGTCCCACCTCTTCCTGCACCGTAAAGACCGCATGGAGCGGGACCTGGTGCTCTGCGCGGAGAACGTCGAGGAGCATGGCGCACCCGGCGCGGTCGTCGAAGGCCCGCCCCTTGAGGCGTCCGTCGCCGATCTCTTCAAACCCGGTGCAGAAAGTGGCGTAGTCTCCCGGGCTGACCCTTCTCTCCGCCTCGTCCCTACCAGCGGCTCCAATGTCAATGTGCATGTCCTCCAAGCGGTTTGCCTTCGCGCGCTGTTCCGGCGTCCGGGCCGGCTTCGTTGCGATCACTCCGACCACGCCCTCTTTGCCCACCCGCACCACCGTGGAGGGCAGGACCCGGTCGTCTATGCCTCCCACCTTGAGGAACTTCAGAAGGCCATCGCTGTCGACATGGGTGATCATGAGGCCCACCTCGTCCATATGGGCGGCAATCATCAGCCGGGGCAGATCATCCCTGCCCCCCTTGTGGGCAATCAGGTTGCCCAGGGCATCGACGCGCACCCCGTAGGCATACCTGAGCGCCTCCTCCCTTATGATCTGCCTGACTTCGCCCTCGTCGCCAGCTGCGCCTCGGGCCTCACTGAGCTGCCTAAGCATCATCG
>PWUC01000072.1 GCA_003562655.1 Clostridia bacterium | reverse complement strand
TGTTAGATATCATCGCACTGCCGACCGAGCCCTCATAGGCGACGAGATGGAAGACCCAAATCTCTTCCTCCTGGGTCAGGCGCATGATGGAGCACTCTGGGGATGGTCTGCTCTCAGGATAATCATACCCTCACACCTCAACTGCCAGTGGGAACATCCCTCTGATCTCACAACGGGTATGGCCGAGGCCGTATGGGGTCGATGCCGGGCACCGGAGAGCAGGCCTTTGAAGGCGCGGATGATCTGGTGCAGTCCCGGCACCTACCGCGTGCCTCCACACAGTCAGGCCCTATTCCAGCTCATGGGTTTGTCCTATTACATGCAACTATTGGCCTATAATACCGACTACTGGAGAAAGGTGGGATTGCTCGATTCGGTAGACCTGGCCCCGTCGCCGCACCCGAAGTAGATGGGCCCTGTAACCTTGGGTTTCTTGATGAATCGAAAGTGCTGTTCCAGAGTACTCTGGTCTTTGTATTGCTCCAATACCCGTCTGTCGGACCATTTCTCTTGATCTCGGACGTTGGTGATCAATACGAAACAACTGGCGCGTGACTTGCGTTGACGAATGGCCTCCTCGTCCCGACTCAACTCCGGTTTGATCTGATACACAGTTTCCTAATCGCGCCTGTACCCCCTCGGCGGGCGACCGGGCTCTTTGCGCTTGACGATGCGCTCGAAGGACTCAACCTCAGCTTCGGGAATGGAAACAGGGATGCAGGTGTTTGGGGCAGTAATCGCCCCAGACCTCCCTGCCTCGCAGGCAAAGGTGCGTCGGTGCAGATCCTTCAGATCTCAACTGTTTTTGCCCTTCGTCCAGTCGGTTGTTGATTCCTCGCTCCTTCCTGCCGTTCAGTTTGGAGGAATGAACGACGCGTTCGTTTCTTGGTAGATCGGTGAACTTGCTGCGCGGGCGACGAACCCGGATTTTGCCGGGAGCGGGCGATTGCAGATAGATTCTCTGCCTGCTGTGTGCGCCCCGGAATCGGAAGGGTCCTTCCTCTGGGCCTCGTAGGCCCGGGCCACGTGAGATCGAGGGCGGGCCCCGATCCCACGCTGCAGGTGGATCATCTACTCGACTGGCAGCTCGAAAAGCTCCCGGTCGTAGTTGGTCAGCACCTCCGGTTCGTCCTCGGTGATGAGCACGATGTCCTCGACGCGAAGGTAGTACTCGCCCGGCAGCCACAGCTTGGGTTCGAGGGCCATCACCATTCCGGGCTGCAGGGTCACCTGGGAATCGGGCCCCAATCGGGGATTCTCGTGCAGGTCCACGCCGATCTGGTGGCCGAGGCCCCGTCCCGGCAGCCGGGCCCGGAGGCGGTCCCCGTATCCTCTCGCGTCCAGGGCCTCCTCGATCACGTCAAACAACTCGCACAGGAGCAACTGCCCTGGCTTCATCCTGCTGATCAGATGGCATTGCGACTCCTGCAGTGCGCGGTAGGCGTCGGATATGTGATCGGGTGCCGGTCCGCAGTAAAAGGAGCGGCCGAAGTCGGAGCAATACGCGTCGACCACGAATCCGAAGTCAAAGGCGATCGACGTCCCCGGTAGCAGCCCCTCATTTTTCGGGTAGACGAACGGGTCATCGGTGGGGGGCGTTCCCGATTTTACGTATCCCGCGGTCGGCGAGAACGAAACGTCCTCGGCCCCGGAATCGCAGCCGATCTCTGCGATCATATTCTCCAGCTCCTGCTGGCTTGTTCCGGGGCGGATGCGGTCAAGGATGGCTCCCATGACCTGGTCGCAGAGCGAGGCCGCCTTTCTCAGAACGGCGATCTCCTTCGGGCTCTTGCGATATCGCATTTGCTCACCCAGTCGGTCGGCATCGACGACCGTGGGCTTTGGAACCGCACCGTTGACCAGTTGCTCCAGGTAGTCCCGGGCGGGCTTCGGACCGACCCCGATCCGGCGACCGGGCAGGATCGTCCTCAGCCGATCAACGATTTCCGTCTGCGTGCTCACCACGTGGGTCTGCACGGGCGATGCATCGGCGCAGGCCGATCCCGAGGCGCGGGCGATCACCTGGGGCGCAACGCCGCGGCCCAGGACCAGGAGGCAATCGGGCTCTGCGGGTTCATCTTCGCGCCTCCAGGGCACCCCAATCCCCGTGAAGTACCGGAAGTTGGGCCCGATGCCGAACACCAGGCCGTCGAAGAGTTCGCGTTCTATCGTCGCCTGCAGCTTGTCGAGACGAGCAGCGTAGTTCATCCAGTCTCTCCTCCTTCAAAGGTGGTCCAGGATTCTCCTGCTTCACAGACCAGGGCAACCCGGGTCCTACGATCCCGGCAGATACTGATCGAAGAAATCGAGCATGTCTATCAACATCTGCGTTTTCCCCGCCGTCGAGGCCACGTAGTAGCATTCTCCAGGATACGTCCTGTACCGAACGGGCTTGTGAAGCCGCTCCATCTCCTTGGCGAAGACCCTTGAAGCATCGGATTGGGGGGACAGGTCCCCCTCGCCGCACAGGATCAGGGTCGGCGTTCGAATGTCCCGGATGTGATACATCGGTGATGACCTTCTGAGAAGATGCTCGTTCTCCGGTTGAGGGCCGAATTCATAGTCGAGCAGTTTGACATGCTGAAGATCTTCTTTTCGGTAGAATTCCACCCAGTCCCCGTACCCCGCGTGGGCGGCAGCGGCGTGAAACACCCCGGGGGCGAAGGCGATGGCGGCCATGGTCATGCACCCGCCGTAGCTAGTGCCGTGGATGGCCATTGCATCCGGGTTAACCTCATCGAGGCTCTTGAGGTAGCGGACTCCATGGAGTACGTCCCCGAGGTCGCCATGTCCCCAGTCCCTGTTGTTCAGATCCTCGAAGTGCTTGCCGTAGCCGGAGCTGCCGCGTATGTTGGGCAGCAGGACGACATACCCGCGCTGTGCGAAGAACTGAACGTCCGGTTGGAAGGTATCGCTGAACTGACTGGTCGGTCCGCCGTGGATCCACATGATCCCGGGGCAATCACGCGTACCGGCCTGCTGTGGTCGGTACAGGTACGCGGAAATCTTCAGCCCATCGAAGCTTTCGAAGTGAATTTTCTCGGGGGCAACGAGGGCCCCGGTTCGTGCCTCGGGCGGCGGGCCCACCAGGGTCCGGGTCTCCGCGACGCACAGGCCATTTCCGCTTTCGAAATCAGCAACCCGGAGTTCCAGCGGCTCGATCGGCGACTGGTAGAGGTAGGCCAACTGGGATCCATCCGGAGACCAGGTGGGAGACGCGCAGACCCCGGTTTCCTGTGAATCCACTACTGTGACATCGCCGGTTTGGCAAGAGACGACGCGCAGCTGTAGGCTTCCATTGTAGTTCTCGATGTATGCGACGTACTCTCCGCTCGGTGACCAGCAGGCCTCTGTCTGATCGGCCTCCGCGGGTACCAGTGGTTCGGGATCCGTATCGCCGGAGACAGGCACCCGCCAGTAGTTGATCCATCCGCTGCGCTGGGACGGAAACAGGAGGGTCTCACCGCCAGGGGATACGAGCGGATGGCCAAAGGTCCTGCCGCAGCGGTAGTCGAACAGGTTTTCGTCCGTGGCCACGCATCGAGCATCACCGCCGTTTGGGGTAATCGACATGATCTCGTGGTCCGTCCATGCCTCGTTCAGCCGTACGTGCAATATCCGGTCCTCGTTGGGAACACCTGTAGGATACACCTCGTGCAAAACGTCGTCTGTAAGTCGTCTCAGCCGGCCGTCCGGGACGCGGACGGAGTACACATCGTAGCTACCGTACCGGTTGCAGGAAAACAGGATTAACTCGCCGCCTGGTGTCCACTGCATGGCGTTGATGGCGGCGCCCATATGGGTGAGCTGGATGTCTTCGTTAGATCCGTCGAGACGATGAAGCCAGATGTCGACCTCGTCACCCCGCCCCGTCCTGTCGGCCTTGTTGGACAGGTGTGCCAGCCATCGACCGTCCGGCGAGCACGCTCCATTGTACCATCGGTTGAAGGGCATACCGCCCAGGCCCCCGGTCACCTGTTCGGGTGTGCCTCCTTCGGGTGCGACTGCCCAGTATTCAGCCGTTCCTGACCCCGCCCCGAGGAAGAAGATCCTCGATCCGTCGGGATGAAAGAACGGGGCCTGCCCCAGTACGTGTCGCCCCATCCGAAGTAGCTCTTTTGCGCTCAAAGTCATGATGTCCCCCTCATCCCTGACCTCGTCGTGAGGTCATGTGTCATGTTCTGTCTACTGTCGCTGTATCGACTGCCTCTTGCTGGATTTCGCTTCCGGCGACACCATTCCTCCCCGCATGTTGCCAGGTGAACTCGCCAGACCCGGTGATGCGGTGCCCGTATCCTGGCCAGGGCACTCCCTCCCCCCTTGGGGCTGACCGGCAAAGTCCCATTCCCGGAGGGAAGGGACGCCAGACTCCGTTGATCTCTCGGGCACTTCGGTGTCTAGGCGACGACTGGATGAGCGTCTCCGCGGGTGTGCGTGGAACCCCCCAAGGACCCGGTGGAGATGATTGAGATCGAGACATCTCCGGCTCCCTGCCCGTGGCTAGCGCCGGCGTTCGGGCATGCTTCTGCCCGGTTCAGGGGGCCGGTCATGAGCGGCTGGTGTCCAGGCGAGATGGGAAACGACAAGCCCACCTCATCTTCGCCCATGCCGTTCATATCGTCTCCCTGGTGTGCTATGTTAGCGGTAAGTGAAGACGTAGAGGCATCTTGTTTTCCATTTGAGTACCATCTAGGAGGTTTGTGAACATGTCCGTGGTATTGGTTTATGACTCCAGTTACCAGGACATCCAGAAGACGGTCGAGCGGTTGTTTTCCCGGCTCCAGATTGATCTGGATGATCTTCGGGTCCTGATCAAGCCAAACGCATTGACCGAACGAGAGCCTGAGGCGGCGACGAACACGCACCCTGCAGTCATCGGGGCGGTGATCGAGGCGGCGAAGAGTGCGGGTGCAAGAGAGGTCGTCGTGGCCGATAATCCAGGTCAGGCGAACTACGGAAACATACGGGCGTTGTTCGAGCAGAATGGTCTGGGCGAGGCAGCGGGTGATTGCCTGCGCAACTTCGGTACGGGTCTCACCCCACGGCGCATCCCTTCCCTCGAGGAGGTCGATCTGTACGTCCCACAACTGCTTTTCGATGTCGACTACGTGATCAATGTCCCGAAGCTGAAGGTCCATCCCAACACAGGATTGACCTGTGCCATTAAGAACTGCTACGGGTACCTGCCTGGAGCGCAGAAAGCCTACTGTCACGAGGCCGCGAGAGATCGACAGCATTTCGAGAGGATCCTGGTCGATGTCTGCAAACTTCGCCGGCCGGATCTTACGATCGTCGATGGGATCCTGGCGACGGAGGGACGACCAAAGGTGGGGAGCCGGCTCCGCTATCTGGGCAAGATCCTGGCCTCCCACTCTGCGCCAGCCGTGGATGTCCTTGCGGCCTCGATCCTTGGATTGGATCCGACGGGCCTGTACCACGTGGTGTATGCGGCCGAGGATGAGAACGTGGCCCTGGATCCGGCAGACCTGAGCGTGGAGGGGGAATGGAACATCGCCGATGGCACCCTGCTGCCTGCCGGATTCAACCCGGGCGAGACCCGATCTGGCCGGGCCAGTAACCCGGGGCTTCTCGAGTCCGCCACCTCCAAGAGATTCATGTTAGATGAAGCGGCGTGTACCGGTTGCGGGGACTGCATCACCGAGTGTCCGACCTCTGCCGTGTCTCTGGATGGGGGATATCCCTCCATGAACCGGGACCGATGTGTCGCCTGCTTCGCCTGCGTGGAGATCTGTGCGCCGGGGGCGATTCGACTGGAGTCGCTCTGTCCCGCGGAGTGACCCGGAGGGAGGGGACGCCGCTCCGGTGATAGATCCCGTGTGCTCACTGGGCCTCGGTCGGCTTTAGGTCGGGGCGATGCGCCCCGCGTAGGCAGCGTACCGACCCTACGGATTGCAGTGGGCCTGGGACTCCTCCCTCTGCGAGGTATCACCTCCGGTTGTTCCCTTTGGACGAACAACTCCCGACTCCCCGGGAAAATCAGTGTGGGATTTAGACCCGCAAATGGCGACCATCCGGTATAGATGAAAGTGGGATGAATCGAAAACGAGGACAAAAGACTCAACTGAGAGGATCATGTGGCCCAAGATGAAGTGATCACACGACCAGGTGACCGGTCTGCATCAACACCAGGTGCATCCAGCCCGATTAGTAAGCCAAACAGCCCGGACAGTGCATGCGAAGAACCTGCTCTCGTATCTTGCCGTCGTCCGGAACCACCAGCTGCCGGAACTGAATGCCCGTTGACGATGCATGCCCTCACCAGAACATCTGGGACAGACCCGGGGCACCAACTCCTCGCCACCCTCACCCTGCAGCAGGGGGAGGTATCTCTGAATATACTCCTTGATGTCTGAGCCCATATGCACTACAATTACCATGCTTGTTGTGTGGGGCTCCAGCTGCCGCTCATCCACCAAACAGAGGAGCTGGAGCTCCCTCACTAACCTCCTCACTGAACCCACACCCCACCAAACAAAAACGCCACCCCTGATTCTCTCAGAGATGGCCCATTTACTCAAATGCACACCCATTTATCCCGAGCAGAACACCCCAGCTGAAGCTCAGATAAACCTAGCCCTTACACTCTGTCACCCCCATAACGGGGGCTTGCGAAGCTGGAGCTCCCTCTCTTTCACTCCCCTACAACCTCTATCTCCCCAAACACACAAACGCTACCTCCCTCATCCCAGAGATGGCCTCCCACCTCAAACTCAAGATCACTTACTCCGAGCAAAACACCCCCTCTGGAGCTCAGATAGAGCTAGGAGTTACACTTGCACGCTGCTCTCCCGACAGCTCCACGTGGTTTAGGAGCCGGGTGAACTGCATCTTGAGCTGCCAGGATGAGTGCAGAACAGCTGAGGAATGGGAGGCTGAGCATCCAGGTCAAGGCGCCGGACTGGACTGTTCCCGGTGACAGTACCGATCTGGAGATAACTCTCACAACGCTCGGGGTTCTGAGCGGACGGCATGTCCAGTGCATAGAGGTCCTGGTTGTTGAGCCGGAGGCCACGAAGGAGAGGCGCATCATCAAGGACACCCGGGCTATGTCATGGCTCGCCACGGTTGTCGAATTCACTGACCCAGTCTCTTTTTGATATGCCCCGACATTTGCCTCGGGCCTGGATAAAGCGAGGGGGAGACAGTATTCGCGTGAGTGCCGGAAAGCCCAGTAGGGAGGGTGCGCCGTCTGACTAAGACGGGGTAAGGATACTTCCCATTGCGCAGTCTGTTTGATGGTCACTTCGGTGTGAGCAGTGAGCAGACACATCAGGCATCCATTCCCCGCCACATGACCGTCAGTTGACACGCAGTCGCTGAATCTTATACAGTGTTGTTAATGATAATGATATTCAATTGCAATGACAGGGAGAACTGGAGCAAGGGGTGCAGGCTATGAAGTTGAGTGGGAGTTCGTCACCCTGGATCGTCACCGGAGTCATCATCACCGGGATCTTGTGCCTGGGCTGGGCCCAGCTCGGAAGCATGAGCATCATCAATCCCGGTCTGCTGCCGGTGGTGTTTGCTCTGCATCTGATCACCCTCTCCGTCACCTCCTACCGCTGGCAGGTACTGCTCCGCAGATTGGGAGCTGACCTGCCCTTCGGCAGAACCATGCACATACACCTTGCCAGCAGATTCGCGGCGGTCATGACTCCCAGTCTCGCTGCTGACGCGGCCTCGGTGGGCTTGTTTCGGCGGTTCACGGAACTGTCGTACGGGCAGTTGACGGGGAGTATCCTGCTGCAGAAGTTCACCAGCCTGTTGGCCCTGGTTGCAGTTTGCATGATTTGTCTTGTCTTCCCGGGAGATACCGGGATTTCCGTCGCACCGTACGCGGCGGTTCTGACCGCGTGCCTGCTTCTCGCTGCCCTGGTGCGGGCTGCGCCCGCGGGTGGCACCGGGAGCAGCGGTGATCCGGTCCGCATCAAAGGCGGCTCTGGAATCCTGTCGAGGATACGGCAGTGGATGGGGGCCGGGAGGGAGCTGGGCGCCGAGGCCGTGCGTACGTCCCGCCAGCTCCTGGAATCGAGAGAGGCCCCGCGCCTGCTTGCAGCCTCCGCGGTGGTCTGGGCGCTGTATCCGTTGAAGGTCTACGTTGTCACCCTGAGCCTCGGCCTTGAGGTGAACTACGCCCTGCTCGCAGTGTCCGCCTACCTGGCATGCATCACGGGTATGATCCCCGTACTGCCCGGAGGATTGGGTTCCTTCGAGGCTGGCATGGCCTTCATGCTCACCAGGGGAGGTCTTACTGCTGGGGAGGGCCTGATGGTGGCTCTACTGCTGCGGGTCGGAACCTTCTGGCTGCCCATGTTGGTATCCGGCGTCGCTGCCGCCTACATAGGAGCGAGCCTGTGGCGGGCGGATGATCAGCGGGCTGCAGTGCTGGATGCTGGAGATTGAAGGGAGGTAGTCCCTTGATCAGGAGGATGGTGGCCGCCTGGGAGAAGACCTGGGGCCGAATACCCCTGCTGGCGAGCGCCTACTCCCACCGCTACCGGTCCGTGGTGATGAGAGAGATCGACCTCGGAGGGATCACCGGGACCGATCGAGTTTTGAACATAGGAAGCGGCGGTGTTCCCTTCACGGCCATGCTTCTCGCCGAGATGACCGGGGCCCGGGTGACGGCCCTTGACCTTGACCCCCATGCTGCGGGGAGGGCCCGGGAGCTGGTGGCGACGATGGGACTCTCGGAGTTGATCGATGTGAAGGTTGGTGACGGCTGCCGGATTTCTGCCGCTCCCTTCAGTGCTGCCCTAGTGGCACTTCAGGCGGAGCCCAAAGGCGACATCCTGAGGAACCTTCTCTGCACCGGGTTGGAGGGTTTCCGGGCCATAATCCGGGAGCCGAGGGGGCGTTTCGAAGATAATTACGACCGCGTGCCGGCCGACTTTGTGCCGGTGGCAGCGGTCGAGCAGGACAAGATCACTTTTGACCGATCCGTGCTGTATCTGAAAGGAACGGTGGATCATGGCTGGCGTGTTGGTAGGGTTCGTCGCCAGACAGACGGCGAACGTACTGAAGGTCTTTGAGTTCCTGGGCTCAAGGTGGCCGGGCTTGGGCTGTCTGTACGGGAGGCTGTTCTACGGACCCATGGTGCGGCGAGAGATCGAGCTGGCGGGTGTTGATCACAGGCACAGGATCCTGCACCTCGGCTGCGGCCCCCTTCCCCTCACCGCCATGGCCCTGGCAGAGGCCGGCTTTCGGGTGGACGCGGTGGATCGAGATCCGGAGGCCGCTTTCAGTGCCGTGAAGGTCATAGCCGGGAGAGGCCTCGATCGCAAAATGGACGTTATCTGCGCCGACGGGCGCGAGATAGATTACTCGGACTACGACGCGGTGTGGGTGTCCTTTCACGTGTACCCGAGACGGGAGTGTCTGGAGCGGATACTCTGCACCCTGAACGGAGGCGGAAGGGTCATATACCGCAATCCGAGGGGTTGGAGGAAGCAGTTGTACTCCCACGTCGAAGCCCGGAGCCTTACGGGTACGGATGCAGTAAGCAGCACACGACAGGCGTTTGCCAAGGAAACGGTTATGATGTTCAAGGCATCGCAGATGGGAGGGATGTACAGTGAGGAGGCACATCCGGCATCGTCGGTCGCTGGAGAATGAACGGATGGGCAGCAGGGTATGGGTGGAGGAGATCCCGGACCCCCCCCTGCTTCTGCCCCTGGGGTTTCGCCGGGGTAGGGAGGTGACGCCCGTCATGAGGCAGCCCCTTGGAGGCCCCCTGATCGTGGAGGTGGCTGGGCGCCGGGTAGCGATCAGCCGGGAGATAGCCCGCGGGATCAAGGTCTCCGATGTCGGGGGTGCTGTCTGCCATGCCGCCGCCGAATGATGGCCCCGAAGAACTGGTGCTGCTCGGGACCGCCGAACGTAGGCAAGAGCGTGATCTTCAACCGCCTCACGAGCGTCGACGTGGGGATGGCGAACTACCCCGGCACCACCGTCGACTTCACCCGCGCTTCCGTGAGACTCGATGGGCGGGAGGTCACGATCATTGACGCCCCCGGGACGTACTCGTTGTCGGCAGCGAATGAGGCGGAGGAAGTCACCGTGGCGCTGCTGGCCACGGAGCCGTCGGTGGTGGTGTGTGTGCTGGATGCCGGCCACCTGGAGACGGATTTGCACCTTCTCTTTGAGGTGCTGAGGCAGGGAAGACCCACCGTGCTGGTCCTCAATCGGGTTGACCTCCTGCATGAGAAGGGCCGCAGCATCGAGGTGGATCAGCTCGCCAGCCGCCTCGGAATCCCCGTGGTGGAAACCGTGGCCGTGACTGGCAGTGGCATGGCTGAGGTCAGAAGCACCGTTGAGGGCCTACTGCATGATCGCAGAAAGCCTCCCGAGGTTCCCGTCGCCTTCAGCTGGGAGGATGCC
>PWUC01000205.1 GCA_003562655.1 Clostridia bacterium | reverse complement strand
TCATCGTTGCAGACCATGCCACCCAGATCCCCTCGGGACTGGATAAATGCGTGAAGTATACGCTACGGGAAGTCAGGATTCTTGGTCAGAAGGACATGCCCTCACCTGAGAAGCTGAGGGAGGTTCACATGATCAAGCAGGAGTTTGATGGGACTGTTGTTGATGAACCCGTGCCTACGTGAATGATAGAATGCTCGTTGCGACCAGAGAGGATGGATTACGGCTACGTCAGTGTCGTTTTGCTGCTGGACGCATACTCTCATGTCCTGCCCGACATGCAGGAGAAGTCGGCGGAGAAGCTGGGGAGCATGCTGTTTGGAAGGCAGTGAGATGTCTGTCGAATCGTTCTGAACCCGGGTCAACATATCTTGCTTAGACTACTAATTTGGTAATGAGTCTTTTCACATGGTCCCTCCTAACCTTCCCATCGGGGACAGTCACGCAGACAGGAACCTCCTCGCCCCATGTAGAAGACATAACACACCCATCTGGGATGCTCTACCACGTTGAGAAGGCTGCAATGTCTGACAGCATTAGGATTTCACCGACCGGTGTTCAGACGAAAATGGACCCGGAGGGGCAGCTCTACGTCCCCAGCAATATCCGGAAGCGCCTGGCCGTGGAGCCTGGGGAGCAATTTGATGCGTTCATCACGGAAGAGGGGGATCTGCTGTTTCGGCGAACTGTTGAACGGGATGGGGAGGAGAAACCGTGAACCAAGAATGGAAGAACAAGCTGTTCTGTGGCGATAACCTGGGCATCATGCGGGAGCATATCCCAGATGAGAGCATGGATGTGCTCCGTCCGGAGTCCTGCTCCAAAACTTCAAAAGGAGACAGGGAATTGAGGATTGGACAAACAACAAGGTCCGTGGCCCTGATCTATAACGACTTCAGGCGCGAGGAGGCGGCCGCGGCCAACCCGGTCGGCGTACACCAAATGGAGACCACCGTCGAAGCGGTCCGCACGGCTCTGGCGGCCGCCGGCCACTCCGTTCAGGAAATCCAACTTGGCTCGCAACCCGATCCCAGCCTATTGTATGACTGTCCGGCCGAAGTCGCGTTCAACCTGACCACCGGAATAGTCAACAAGATGATGCAGTTGCACGTGGTGGCACTGATCGAAATGGCAGGCATCAACTTCATTGGCAGCGGCCTGCGGACCCAGGTTGCGTGCCTCGACAAGACGATCACAAAGGCCTTGCTCATTAGAGAGGGGATCCCCACCGCAAGATCTCGCACGATACGCAACATGGGGGATTTCGATTTGCCGGGCCAGGACATACCCTTCCCCGCGATAGTCAAGCCGAGCATGTTGGGCTCATCGCTCGGAATCACCCAGGACAGCGTGGTGCGCACCCCAAGACAACTGCGGATACAGGTGGGACGAGTACTCCGGGAATTTAGGCAACCGGTCCTGGTAGAGCAATTCCTCCCCGGAAGGGAATTCACCGTAGGCATAATCGGCAACCAGGATGCCCGGGTCTTTCCGCTGCAGGAGATAGTCTACGCTGACGGGCCCGACGAGGGGGCACCGATTTCCACCTTTGAGGCGGCGCTCGAGGACCATGCGGATCATGCGGAGTGCCCGGTACAGATTGACGAAGCCCTGCTGCGACAAATTGAAGGGATTGCTCTCGCCGCTTACCGCCTGCTAGGCATGAAGGACCTGGCGCGCATCGATGTTAGACTTAACAAGGAGGGACGGCCCCAGATCCTGGAGGTCAACGCCCTCCCCGGCCTGGAGCCCGGCTATAGCGCATATCCGCTGATGGCAGAGGCAGGCGGATGGCCCTATGAAGTGCTGATAGACTATCTGGTGCAAGCCTGCGCAGCTCCGCAGTCGCCCGTATATGACAGACGACCGGGACGATGATGCACCGCAAGAGAACGGACCGGCGGGCGGAGCCCTCTTATTATATATAACTAGCCCAATACGGCGTGTTGATGTATGAGAATATGAAGATATGAAGCGGCTCAGACCCCTGGAATGAATGGAGCGCAGGGGGCGGAGGAATCCGGCCCCATAGTGGCGAAGAAAACCCCGAGAGAATAGCTCTCGCGCGATGCCCGCAACGGAGCGAGTGAATGATGGACTGACGAAGGGACCCCCGGGTCGCTGCTCAGCGGTGGTGGGAGGAATTCATGCTGCTTTTCACGTGGCTGGGTATAATGGTATGCCTATCGCAATCGGCCATTCCGGGCTCAATCTGGCGTCTTCAGCATAAGCAAGCTGCGCCTGGAGATAGAGGTCGAAAAAGGAAATCCCGACGCGGTCCGGGTTTCGGCCCTTCGCGAGGACTCCAACTTCCTCTTGATCACCATCCTGTGGGCAAATGTTTCAGTGAACGTCTTGCTCGCTCTTCTGTCCGGTTCGGTGCACGCGCTTCAATCGCTCAGGTCGAGTGATGACAGTACCTCTCGCTCCACCTCCGGATACAGGGCATCCAGCTCCTCTTGGACCTCCACTGTCTTCTTCAGTGCCGTGGCAATCCGGCAATACGTCCGGATATCGTCCAGGGTCAGATGTCTCTCTTTTCGGTCCTTCAGCCATTTATAGCTCGCCGTAACCCCAAGGTGACGCTGTCGATGGGCTTCATAGCTTCGGTCTCCCTCTGCTACGCCATCCTAGCTACAGAGCTTCTGGCTGTTGCTCTGGCAGGTCTGTCTCCTGCTGAGTGTACTCGCCT
>PWUC01000219.1 GCA_003562655.1 Clostridia bacterium | reverse complement strand
GTGCTCAAATGCGCCCTGGAGAGTGAGATGATACATGAACACCCGCCATGCACCAGAACGGGCGGCTTCGGTGACTCTGATCACCCGGGAGCTGGCCAGCAGGTACGGGGACCCCACCCTCGAGTGTCGGCGGGACGAACTGCACCAGCTGGTCCGCACGGCCGGAGGGCAGATCGTCCGGGAGTTTGTGCAGGAGCGCAGTACGCCAGACCCCGCCACCTTTATTGGCAGCGGCAAGGCAGGGGAGATCGCCGGGGTCGTCGACGGTCTCAACATCGATATGGTGGTGATCAACCACGAACTCAGCCCAGGTCAGCAGACCAACCTGGAGGCTGCGGTCGGCGCAAAGGTGATAGACCGGACCCGGTTGATTCTGGACATTTTCGCCCAACGGGCGCGCAGCAGGGAGGGCAAGATCCAGGTGGAGCTGGCCCAGCTGTCCTACCTGCTTCCCCGCCTCACCGGAATGGGCGAGGTGCTGTCGAGGTTGGCCGGCGGAATCGGAACCAGGGGCCCTGGCGAGACGAAGCTGGAGGTTGACCGCCGGCGGGTCCGCCGCAAGATGACTGACCTCGGAAAGCAAATCCAGGACATCAGGAAACACCGCCAGCGAATACGCGATCGGAGACAGAGCCGTCAGGTTCCGCTTTTCGCCCTGGTGGGCTACACCAACTCGGGCAAGTCCACTCTGATGAACCGCCTCACGGGGGCAGATCAGCTGGCGGAGGACCGCCTTTTCGCCACCCTGGATCCCCTGGTGCGCAGGATCACGTTGTCCCCCTCCTACGAGGCCTGCCTCGTCGACACGGTGGGGTTCGTTCGCGACCTGCCCGATCAGCTGATGTCGGCCTTCAGGGCCACCCTCGAGGAGTTGAACGAGGCCGATTACCTGCTGCATGTCGTCGACATCTCTCATCCTGACTGGCCTGAACAGGTCGACGCGGTGAACGAGGTCCTGACGGGATTGGAGGTAATGGACAAGGAGATCATCACCATTCTGAACAAGGTTGACCAGGTAAAGGGTCCTCCAGACCCGGGCCTGATCCGCCATCTCCCCAGCCCGGTCACCCTGTCAGCCCTTCGGGGCCAGGGGATCCCGTCGCTGATGCAGGTGATGATCCGTGCGATCCAGAAACGTCGGGTGCATGAGACCTTCGATGTCCCCTATGATCACATGGACGTCGTCAATGATCTTCACCAGTTCGGAGATGTTCACCGCGAGGAATACGGAAGCGAGAGCGTTCACCTGGAGGTTTCACTGGACACGGCCCTGGCGGAGAGGACCCGCTCCCTGCTGCGGGGGCTGCAGCGGGCGGAATGAGGGGTGCTCATCCGCAACCCTCCCTCTCAGTCAGAGGACTCTACCGTTTCACCTGTCCTCAGCATGCCCACAGCTCGACCCCAATGCCCGGAGGTTTCCGGCTGGTGATATAGCCCTATCTGGCGGGGGCAGGTGGTGCTTGTGAAAATGGCTTTACCCCAGGGGTTGGCCATATCAGGATCAGCGGGTCGTTCGGAGCCGGCGAGCATTGCCCCTGGGCCTGGCCAGGATCAACCTGAAGGCTGGCATGGCATGGAGCGTGATGGGGCCATGGCGCGCGGTCGTGTCCGGGCGAAAGAATCGGACCACCTGCGGAGCCTGGTGCAGCCCTCGTAGGTCAGCCCGTACGGGAGTCAGGACCGGTTTCCTGAGCGACGGTGGAGGGCCATTCTCTGTTGAACTCTAGATGCTGGGCGTCATACCCCCAACCTCGCGCCTGCGGTATGAGAGACGGGCCGTAGAAGCGTCGAACATATGCATCGCGCACAAATGTGCCGGCAGGGCTGCCGGTGAGGGCACAGCGAGGAAGCCTCCCCACAAAGAATTGAACTTGACATCGAACATATGTTCCTATATGGTCATTATTGCAGCATGCGGTTCACAGAGGAGCATCTTATGAGACTCACGCATGCCTGTATCAACGGATGATGTGCCGACGCTGAAGGAACTCTACCGAAAAGTGCTGAAGATCGAGCCGAAGACTTCCGGTCATGGTTACGCCGAATTACCCACAGGCGTCGGAGTCTTATCTCTGATCAGCATCGGTCTGCATGAGGAATCGGCTCCGGACTCCGCCACGACAGGACACAACCGGTCGGTTGAGCTGGAGTTCCTCGTGGATGATGTCGATGCTGAGGATCCGAGACTCCATGAGCTCGGCGTGGATGGGTCAGGGAGCTCACGACTCAGCCCTGGGGCAATCGTTGCATATACTTCCCTAACCCTGACGGTAATGTCATCAACTTTCACCAGCGAGTTGACGTCAATGACTGAACCCGAACACGTCCCTGGGGAGGACGGGTAACCCCCGGGAATCTCTCATCAGAGAGTTGAAGGAGTGAGTGCAGGTGGAATACTGTGTGCAATGCTTGCGGCTAGCCGAAGAGAACATAGACCGGATCAACTGTGCACCCGGAGGACTGGAGTTAGAGGGCAAGGACTTTCAGGGTGATCTAAGCGGGGTGCTCGACTGGCACCACAGGATGATGCGGTGCGGAATGACCGGGTTCTTCTTCCGGTGGGGTGAGACGGTCCGGGGTTTCGTGCAGTACATGCCGGAGGAATCGGCACCCCTCCCCATCATCGCCCCCGGGTCTGCGATACTGCTGTGCTTCCATTACAATGTAACTCCCGAGGAAGGAGAGGACGAACATCT
>PWUC01000198.1 GCA_003562655.1 Clostridia bacterium | reverse complement strand
CTGGTGACCGATTCCCCTGAAGCCAGCTCCTGCAGGTGCATGGCTGCCTCAAGGGGCTCCCCGAGGGCCATCCGCTGCAGCATCACCGCTGCTTCAGCCCGGTTTGCATCTTCATCGGGACGGAATGTGCCGTCCGGATAGCCCGTGATGATACCCGAGTCCACCGCTGCACGGATGTAGCTTCGGTCCTCTCCGGAAAGGCTTCCGGTATCAACGAAGGCGTGCTCCACCGGTGCCTCTGGTGGGTCCCCCACCCCGCGCCTCATGGTGCGAACGATCAGGCGTGCCATCTCCAGACGTGAAATGGGTTCATCGGGTGCGAAGCGTCCCCTGTAACGAGCCGGCTCGCAGATCCCTGCTGCCACGGCCGCCTCCACGTACGGGCTGGCCCAGTGAAAGGCGGTGTCCGGGTAGGTGGCAACCGCTGAATGGTCAAGACTCAGGCCGGCAGCTGATACAAGCATCCTGACGAACTGTGCCCTGGTCACCTGTTCAGCGGGGCGAAAGGTGCCGTCGGGAAACCCACTGATTATCTCCTCGCCGACCAGGTACAGGACCGCGTCGCGGGCCCAGGCCCAGGAATCATCGACATCCGCAAGGGACGCGGCGCTGGTGCTGGACACGCTGAACATCAGGAGGAACGCTGTTATTGCTGCGACCATCAGGAACCTGGTCTTCATGGCTGTCCCGCCTCCTCCCTCAAGCCTCAATCACCGTTGCCGTTGCCGTTGCCGTCTTCAGGATCATCATCCTCGGTCTCGAACGGTGGTCCCTGGCGGTCCTCCGCTGGGTCTGGCAGCAGATCCTCCAGCATATCCTCCAGGCCCAGGTCCTCCAGTACCGCCTGGGCGTTCTCGGCGTTGCCGGGGAGCGTCCCGTCTGCTATGAGTGCGAGAATGTCCACGGCCCGATTACGGCCTTCCTGCACTGCCTCCAGAGCAGTCTCCAAGCCCTCCTCCGCCTCAGGAGGAAGACCGGACTCTTCCAGGTTCAGTAGGTCATTCAGAACTTCAACCGCCTCGCCGGTGGCCTCGGCCACGGCAGCGGCCCCGTCCATGGGCACACCGTCCTCAATCATCTGATCGAAGGTCTGATCCAGGATCCCCGCCAGACGAGACGTTCGCTGGGCCAGGTGAGCCGCGATGTCGGGGCGTCCACGCTGCACCATGGCTTCGATCTCCCCGATGCGGACACCCAGCAACGAGACGATGCCATGCGCCCGGTCCGTGGCATCAGCAGTGAGTCGCGTACTCACTTTGTCGATGATCTGCTGCATAACGAACAACGGTGACTCGGGATCGACGCGGCCGGGTGACGGGTCGTCGGTAGCCAGTGCCGGAACCGAGAAGGTGATCAGAACCGTCATCACTACCAGCAGTACTGTCGCTTTTCTCATGACTTCTCATCCTCTCTTCGGTGATAGTCCCTTCATCAGTACAATACGAGACTGTCCCTGTATTTTAGGGGGTATTATCAGGACGGATCCCCTGCCCACCAATCTGGAGGCCGGTCTGCGTGAGAAAACGATCGCTGATCCCATCCTCACCCCACGGAAAACTGAAGTAACGAAGCGCAGATCCTAACCATGAGATGGAAACACTGGCTCAATGGTCCAGTGCAAATCCTCCGGGGCGGGCCCATTTCTTCTCTATCGCCGTCAGCACGAAGTCCACACCCGTTATGGGGCAGCCCTTCTGGATGCCTACATCCGGGACAGGACCGTGATCGAGGAGACCACCATCGAACGCGTCGTGGTCGACTTCGCCACCGACATCTCTGACTGAGATACCACCACAGCTCGGGGAACCCATCCCAGGGTTGTGCTCTGCACTACAGCTCATATAATCTGCACAGCTTCAACTCCCATAATCTGAGATTGACAACGTGAAACCAGATCTTCTATGTCAAGCCCCCGTTCAGAATTGACCAGGGATGGGACTCGTGCCATCACAATGTGGAGGCTTGATGTGGCACGTTCAGTGGTGATGATGGACCAGCTGCGCCCTTCAAAAATGCAACCTCGGACACGGTAGGACTGGAAGAACTGGGGGAGACTGGGATGCAGGATGGGCAGACGGCATTGCCGACCAATCCACGCACCACGAGCAAATGGCGTGTTCCATAGGTGGGGCAAAATGGGAGATGGCTGCAGATGGGGGAATGGGTGTGGAGGAGACTCGAGGGAGGGAACGAGAATGCCCGCCGCCGGTTCCAGTCGAGAGAGGGGGACCACACGCAACGACTCCGGGCCCGACAACGGGAATGGTGGTATTCGAGGTTGGTGTATCCTGTATTAGAGGGGGGAGTGCCCACCAGCAGCATCTACCTTGGCCGGAGGAATTGAGAGGACTGCTGACGGGCCTCCCCCTTGGGCAGAGAATAGCACGTGCGCGGGTACTCCACAACCGTCCACCTGCGTCCCGGCGTCGCCGTCTCTCGACCAGTCCCGCAGAGTATACTCCGCCTCCGGCCCGGCCTCATCGCAGGCCGCCAGTATCAGATGGACCAGCTCCACCGCACTCCGGAATGACTTTTCTTCTCGTCGTCTACCCAGGTGATTTCACCCTGGATGCTGGTGTTATCTCGGAACAGCACCTCCACCATGAAGGCAGTCGTCATCGGCACTCCTCCCTCTCCTACCCCACTGCGTTGAGCCACTGCCAGTGCATCCCCAGCACCACGACCCTACTCCCCAGG
>PWUC01000049.1 GCA_003562655.1 Clostridia bacterium | reverse complement strand
GTGTAAGGTTCGTCGGAGAGCATTCCCTCAGCCAACAGATCCCGGTCCAGTCTTTGCATGTCTTTTGCGTTGAACACAGAAATCCCTCCCTCAGTCCTTCAGGTACCTGTCGAGCCATTCGGTGATCTTGTCCAGGCGGAAGACCCGGTGCCAGGGTTTGCCGCCCCGGCTTAGACCGTGGCTTTCACCGGAAAACCGGACAAACTCCGTATCCACCCCCAGCTTCTTCAGGGAGATGAAGAGCTGCTCGCCGCCATCGATGGGACAGCGCAGGTCCATGTCCGAGTGGATGACCATGAGGGGGGTGCTGCAGTGTCCGATGTGGAATATGGGGGAGGACTCCAGGTAGTTCATCGGCACTTCCCAGGGAGGTCCACCCATGTCCTCATCGCCCATGAATCCGATGTCGCTGGTGCCGAAGCCACTGTAGCGGTTGACCACCGAACGCATGCTGACCCCCGCCCCGAACCGGTCGGTGTGAGTGACGATCCAGTTGGTCATGAAGCCGCCGTAACTTCCCCCCGCAACGCCCAGGCGCTCGGGATCTATGAGGTCATACTGCTGCAGGGCCGCATCGACGCAGGCCATGACATCCCGGTAGTCCAGGTTGCCCCAGTCGGCGCGAATGGCCGCGCAGAAATCCTCGCCGTAGCCCTGGCTCCCCCTCGGGTTGCAGTAGATGACCGCATAGCCCCGCGCCGCCAGGAGCTGGAACTCGTGGAAGAAACAGTCCCCGTACATGGCCATGGGGCCGCCGTGAATCTGCAGTACGGCCGGGCAGCGCTCACCGGGATCCAGGTCGGGGGGCCGGATCATCCAGCCGTCGAGGTCAAGACCGTCGACGGTGAACTGGAATCGCTCGGGCTCAACTAGCTGCAGGCCGCGGAGAATCTCGGCATTTGGATCGTAGACCACCCTCTCTGTGGCGCCAGCCCTCAGGTCAAGGGCCCTGATGCGGCCCAAAGACGTGCCATCGAGGACGATGAGGGCCGCCCTTTTTGCGGCGGGGGGCAGATGAAAGCCCGAGAGCACGTGATCTCCGGTGGTCACGGCCTCTGGCTCTCCTCCCTCGCGGTGAACGCGGAAGAGGTTGACCGTTCCCCTGACGCTGCCCGCGAAAAAGAGGTGCTCGCCATCGGCCGAGTACGTGGGAAGCAGGGGGCCGGAGCTCCGGAGGTCTGACGTCGAAACGTCCCCGACCGGGTAGTCCCAGGAGGCGGTGAGGGGCCGGGGCTGTTCCCCGTCGATGGCAACAGTCCAGAGGTGAGAGGTGGAATAGTTGCCGCTGGGCCGGCTGTGGCCGCAGTAGGCCAGCTGGGTGCCGTCGGGCGACCAGGCCGGGCTGAACACGGGCCCCGCCGAGGCTGTCAGCTTCCTGGGTGTCCCTCCCGTGGGCGGTATGATGTAGAGGTCGGTGTGCCGCTGGTAGTCGTTCTGCGGGTCCAGGTTGGAGGTGAAGGCGATGAGCTCCGCAGCCGGTGACCACGCCGGGCTGGATACATCAAAGGCTCCCTCAGTTATGAAGTTGGGTTCGGGGAATTCATCCCCGCATACCGCCGTTGGGATCGTGGCCAGGTGCCTCCGCTTCTCGTCGAAATAGCCCACTCCATCCCACTTGTAGCGAATCCGCGTTATCACCTTCACATCGCGGTTGTACTTGTCGTAGGGATCTTCGTCCTCATCGGCTTCACGTTCGCGGGCTGAGCCCGGGGGAGGCACCGGCGCGGTGAGGGCGAGCTGGCTTCCGTCCGGCGACCAGCAGAACTCCCGCACCCCGTCCTCCAGGTCCGTCACCTGGCGGGCCTCCCCTCCGGCCGTCGGGATCATCCAGATCTGCTTCTTTCCCTCCTTCTCCCGGGCAGTGCGGCGGTCCGAAAGAAAGGCGATGTGCTGACCGTCCGGCGACCACCGCGGGTGCGCATCGCTGCCGCCTCCGGTCGTCAGGGGTGCCGGATCCTCTCCCCACCTGCACCACATCAGATGTGACTGGTAGCGATTGTCCTGCTCGTCAATGCGTGTGACCACCCAGCATATTCTGCTTCCGTCGGGCGCCACCTGGACGTCACTTACGGTCTTCATCTTCAGCAGGTCTCGTGAACTCACCCTCGAGTTACAGTCCAATTCGCATCGCCCCTTCTCTTTGTTCGTACACCGGTGCAACTACTGTTTCCTTCTTCGGGGGTGTGCAGGCTCCTGCTGACTGGGCAGATCCGGTGGCGCGGTGACGAAATTCGTCCCGGTGCAGCAAGGGGGACGACGGCCCTCCAGAACCCAGGCGCATCCGTGCGGCGGGCAGGGTGATCCTTCTGCAGATCAGGATTACCAGAGCATGCGCGGCGGGAGCGACACCTGTTCCTCCCCGTGGATTCGTTCTGCCGGGGCCGCATTTTGCCGTGACCGGGAGAAGCGGTACTGTGTATGGTGATGACGGGGTGGGGAGGATCAGCGCCGCCTCTCGACGAAGGGAGGGCAGACTGCTGCCGTGGTGAGGCGATTGGGCCCCGGGGGTGAGGATCTGTGTCTGAAGATGACAGGCACCTGACAGAGACGGCGGATGACGGGCCGGGGGTGGAATCTGCGTCCCGTCTGACCCTCGCAGTGTTCATCCTGCTCCTCGTCCTCGGTTCGGCCGTGCAGAACCTTGATTTTGACATCGGAATGCTCATCACCCAGTGGGTTCTCATTCTGATCCCCTCCCTCTGGTACCTGAGGCGTC
>PWUC01000124.1 GCA_003562655.1 Clostridia bacterium | reverse complement strand
CCTCCCTCCAGGACTGCAATCTTCTTCTCCGCTATCTCCACGGTGGGGTTCAGGCCCCGCGAATAGATGTAACTGTCGAGCTGGTGAGCAAAGGCATGATCCGCTGCATCGTAATCGGCAAAGGTAAACAGGGAGCTGGCAAACACCGGGGGCACCACTGCACCGAGAAATCTCTGCGGATCCTCTGCAGCGTGAATGGCAGCGGTCTGCTTGCCCGTCCCTGCCCTCTCATCGCTCACAACAATCCCTCCAATCCTACCGGAAATTGGCGGCGTCCCGGTCAGGGCTCCGCTGGAACACTTCTTGCCCCTTCATCACCTGATCGTCCGCGGGCAAAAACCGCCGGCATCCTCCGCCTGATGCTTCACACCCCACAACATGCAGTACCTACTCACGCACCGGATGGGCCCCTCTTCCAAATCACGCTGCATCCTGCGAATTCCCCGCTGAAGTGACGGATCTGCGATCAGATGCAGTGATGAAAAGGCCCGGTCCCGGTAAGGTGCCAGATCGTCGAAATCACACAGATCGTAGCGAAACTGAACCGTGCGCTCACAGATGTCTGCAAAGCCGGCATCCCGCATCATGCCGACCAGCTCAGAGATGCGAGGGTATCTGAGCAGCTCAGGGCGCACCGTCTCGGGGAAGTACCTGCTGAGGGGGATCCGCCCGAGGATGATCTCGGTGGAATCGGTGACCGTGCACAGCTTTCCTCCGCCCTGCAGCACCCGGTGCGCCTCTGAGAAATAGGCCGGGCGGTCCATCACGTGGTGGATGACGTCCACGGAAAAGACCAGGTCAAAGGACGCCCGGGGGAAGTCCAAATTCTCCCCCCGCCCCAGAGAAAACCGGACCGATTCCTCGCAATGGAGGGCGCGCTCCAGCATCCGCTCCGAGGGGTCCACCCCCCACCCCTGGCAGCGGGCCGTCCCGGCGAGGGCCAGGATGTAGTTCCCGGTGCCGCAACCCACCTCAAGCACGCGCGATCTCTCGTCAACCGCACGCAGGAATTCCTGCAGGACCCTGGGGTGCACCTGCCGGTGCCGGGCATAGTCTTCGGCAGCCCTGTCGTAGTCGATGCCCACAGTTTTCACCTCAACCTATGAGATGAAGGTCCGTCTGCCGGCCGGCGAGATAGTGCACCTTCCCCCCGCTGAACAACACGTCCTGTTCCAGGGGAAACATCACATCCTGGCCTCCCCACTCCGGTACTTCGCAGGTGACATTCAGCTCCATGGAGTGGCAGGTGTCATCGAAGAGTTCGTATTCACCCTTGCCGCCAACCCCGCCCTGCATGTCCCACAGACCTATGGTCGGTCCGGCCCCGTGCCCGTGATAACCGATCGGATGCGTGTATATACTGGCCCTGAGGTCCTCTTGTTCGGCCCTCTTCAGTGATCTGCCGAGAATGTCGTTGCCCGAACGGGCGGGGACAAACTCCTCGGCCAGGATCTCCTGCAGCCGGTTGCCCCGGGCCAGTCCCTCCTTCAATCCCCGGGGAGCGTCCTCTTCACCAGGATCGAGGACGTAGGCCAGCTGCTGGGTGTCAGTAGCCAGGCCCAGGTAGTGCAGCCCCACATCACAGTGCAGAAGATCACCGGGCCGAATCCGCTTCCGGCCGTTTTTCTCGCGGAACTTGAGTCCGTGTGCCTGAATGCTCACCGAGGGATGAAACCAGGCCGACAGGCCCAGATCCAGAATCCTCTGGCGGAACCACCACTGCACATCGGTGGTAGTGGTGATCCCGGGATGGATCACACTGGTAGAGAAGGCCTCGGCTATGATGGAGTGGGCAATCTCCACGATCCTGGGGTAGGCCTCGATTTCGGCGGGCAGTCTCCTCTCCAGCCACCCCACCGCCAGCCGTTCAGCGCCCTCCAGCCGGTCGGCATACCGCGCGTCAAGAGCATCGAGGAGTTGACCGTGTCCGCTATGCGTCAGACCGTCGCCGAAGGCAAAGGTCTCCGACACCCCGACGCCAATGCGCCGGGGATTCCGCTCCCGGATCAGGCGCGCCAGGCAGGCCCACTGCCCTTCCCTTTCGGGATCCCAGACGCCCCGGTACAGATCACCCAGGTCGTACCGCGACAGGATCATCCTCTCCAGCTCACCTCCATCGGGCAGGGAGAAGACCAGTATGGTCAACCTCCTCGCTGACAACATCTCAGCCGGCAGAAGGGTCATGATCAGAGGATCCTCGTTGTATTCTCTGGCGGCCACGATCCACATGTCAAAGGATTCTCGCTCCATGATTTCGGGAAGCACCTCGTCGAGGCGCTGCTTCAGCCACCTGTCCTGGACCTCGGCCCTACTCCTCAGGGGCAGTATCGAATATGATGTGCCGTCTCTCAAGGGCATACCTCCCATCGAATTGTCAGACCCTGCTATCTTCTACCCTGATCACCCTCTTCCTGCAGACTCCGGATCATCATCCCAGAGGCCCTTCTGAAACCGAATCGCTCGTAAAAGGGTTGCAGGTCGGGATCACAAATGACGTCTACCATGTACATCCTCCGCAGCTGATCCAGCATCCTTCGAACCAGCTCGCTGCCGATTCCCTGTCCCTGATAATCGACGCGCACCTCCAGAAACGGTATGTAGGCGGCGAGGACCCCATCACTGATCGCAGTGATGAATCCGACCACGCTGCCTGACTCGGCCTCAATGGCCAACAGGCACTGTTGGCTGTTGCGAAGGATCTCCATGTGCATCTCGGT
>PWUC01000034.1 GCA_003562655.1 Clostridia bacterium | reverse complement strand
CAACATCCAGATGCGGGTGCAGTTGATCACCCCGATTGCGATCGAGGAAGGCGTTCGTTTCGCGATTCGCGAGGGTGGACGGACCGTGGGTGCCGGCGTCGTCACGTCGATCAACGAATGAGGAGGGTATGACAGATGTACAAAGGGAGGGATACAGATGGCTGGACAGAAGATTCGAATCCGTTTGAGGGCTTTTGACTACGAGATTCTCGATCAGTCCGCTGATCAGATCGTCAGCACGGCGTCGCGTACGGGTGCCAGGGTGTCCGGCCCTGTCCCGCTGCCCACGGAGCGCTCGGTATATACTGTGCTGAAGGCTCCAAATGGCGAAAAGGATCTTCGTGAGCAGTTTGAGCTTCGTACGCACAAGCGGCTCATTGATATCCTCAATCCGACACCTCAGACGGTCGATGCCCTGATGCGTCTTGATCTGCCTTCGGGTGTGGATATTGAGATCAAGTTATAGAAAGCCGACCGATGGGAGGTGGCCCAATGGGCAAAGGGATCCTGGGCAAGAAGTTGGGGATGACTCAGGTGTTTGACGACGAGGGGCGCGTGGTGCCGGTGACGGTCATCCAGGCTGACTCGTGCGTTGTCGTTCAGGTCAGGACACAGGAGACGGATGGATATGATGCGGTGCAGATCGGTTTCGAGAAGAGGCCGGATCACGCGGTGAACCAACCGCAGAAGGGCCATTTCAGGCGTGCAGGCGTGGAGCCCCGGAAGTACCTGAGGGAGTTCCAGGGACACTGGGCAGGAGCTGAACCCGGCGAGGAGATAGGCCCTGAGCTGTTTTCACCCGGTGAGCGGGTCAAGGCGAGCGGTATCTCTCGAGGAAAGGGGTTCGCCGGTTCGATCAAGAGGCATGGATTCAGCCGCGGACCCATGACTCACGGTTCCAGGTATCATCGCGGACCCGGTTCCCATGGTGCTTCGGCCTTTCCTGCGCGGGTCTTCCCGGGGCGGAAACTGCCGGGCCGCATGGGTGGGAATCGGGTCAGCGTCCGTGGACTGGAGGTCGTGCGCGTTGATCCCGAAAGGGGCCTTCTGCTGCTGAAGGGTTCAGTTCCCGGCCCCAAGGGCGGAATCGTCGAGATACAACAGGATCGAAGCTGAGCGAGGAAAGGGGGCGAGATCGTGCCGACAGTACCCCTTCGTGACAGGAACGGCAATGAAGTGGGAGAAATTGAGATCCGTCCGGATGTATGGGGGGAAGAGGTCAACGAGGTCCTGCTGCACCAGGCTGTGGTCACGTACCTGGCCAACCAGCGCGTCGGATCTGCTTCGACCAAGGGACGCGCAGAGGTCAGGGGCGGCGGGCGGAAACCGTGGCGCCAGAAGGGTCTGGGACGGGCCCGTCATGGAAGCATCCGTTCACCGATCTGGGCCGGGGGTGGAGTGACCTTTGGGCCCAAGCCCAGGGACTATCGCAAGTCCATGAACAGGAAGGCCCGGCGCAGTGCTCTCAGGTCGGCGCTCTCGGCCAGCTGTGAAGAGAGTGCAGTCACGTTTCTGGACGGTCTGGATCTTTCAACACCGAAGACCCGTGAGATGATCTCGATGCTGGAGGCTCTGGGGCTCGCGGGCACGAAGGTCCTGATCGTGACCCCGGAACGCGATGACGTGGTGTATTTGTCCGCGCGCAACATCCCCGGTGTGAGTGTGGCCCGGGCGCGGGACCTCAATGTCTACCAGGTGCTCGATTGCGATAACCTCCTGGTATTCGGCGATGCTGTGCCTGTGATCGAGGAGGTGCTGGGGGATGGCTGACCCAAGAGACATAATCGTGCGGCCCGTGATCACTGAGCGCAGTATGTTGGACATCGAGGACAGGAAGTACACCTTTGAGGTGGACCGTCGTGCCAACAAGTTTCAGATCAGGCAGGCAGTCGAGCAGCTCTTCGGGGTGAAGGTGGAGAAGGTCAACACCATGCGGATGCTGGGCAAGATGCGCCGCATGGGAGCCTTCGAGGGGAGACGTCCGGGCTGGAAAAAGGCCATTGTCAAACTGGTTGCCGGCCAGGAGATCGATTTCTTTGAGGGCATGATGTAGCGTTGTTTGCTGGAGGTGAGCAGATTGCCGATCAAAAAATATAAGCCAACTTCCGCGGGAAGGCGTCACGCGGTCATCAACCGGCCTGAGGTCAGCAAGGAGCGACCGGAGAAGTCGCTGCTGGCAGGCAAGACCGGGAAGTCCGGAGGGCGCAACAACAAGGGAAGGATGACCGTTCGACACCAGGGTGGAGGGCACAAGCGGCTTTATCGCATCATCGATTTTCGTCGTGACAAGGAGGGGGTTCCGGCCAGGATTGCGCGGCTGGAGTATGATCCGAACAGGAGTGCCAATATCGCCCTTCTGCACTACGTCGACGGCGAGAAGGCCTACATCCTGGCACCGGTCGGCCTCGGACCGGGCGATGTGGTGGAGTCCGGCCCCGATGCGGACATCAAGCCCGGCAATGCGTTGCCCCTCAGGGCCATTCCCACCGGTACGGTGATCCATAACGTGGAGCTGAAACCGGGGAGGGGAGGTCAGCTCAGCCGTGCTGCCGGCGCTGGAGCCCAGCTGGTCGCCAAGGAAGGGGCCCTGGGGCATGTGCGTCTCCCCTCGGGAGAGACCCGGTTGATACCCCTCGACTGCCGCGCCACGGTGGGCCAGGTCGGAAATGTGGAGCACGAGAACCAGGTCAGTGGAAAGGCCGGCAGGAGTCGCTGGCTT
>PWUC01000191.1 GCA_003562655.1 Clostridia bacterium | reverse complement strand
TAAGGATGTGATAAACATCTTTCGTCCTATGCCTTAGACGGAAGCTGTAACTGAGTGATCGCCCCAAAATACCTAGCGACTGTCGAACTCGAGATAGGGGTTATGTGGTATTATAGGTTATGGGAGGAGGGAGGAGATGTCCTATGGGGCGATCCAGGCGTTACCGTGAGTGCATCAAGTACGAGATGCAGTCCGTCCGTACCAAGGGGATTCTGCATCACCTGGTGCATATCCTGCGGGCGGAGTTCGGAAAGAGTCGGATGGAGGCCGAGGTGCTGGCGGGACGCAGTATGCATTGGCTCAGACTTCTGGGAACCTCGCAGCTGCCGGGTCAGGTGTGGATGTCGGTGCCTGCCACGGCATCGAAGCGCTACGCGAACACCAGGCGCTGTGAGGCACTGGTGACAGCGGTGGACACTGAGGAGGACACCCGGGTCTGGGAGGAATTCGGCCTGTCGGTCATGCAGCGTCGTCGACTGTTGCGGTGGATCAACGAGATCAACCGGCAGGGCGGTTGGGCGAGCCTGAAGGATTTGGCAGCATGGGCGAACATGACCCCGACAGCGCTGGGGAACCGTTTGAGGCCGGTCAGGGAGATGGGGATCTACCTGTCGCACGTGGGGGCCGGTGCATCTGCAGACGGGCAGAGGAGGCTGGAGCCCTGGCTGGTGCAGCGGTATCTACAACATGAGAGCATAGAGGACGTCCGTCCGGTACTGGGTGTGACCGTCAGCGGCTGGGAGCGGATCCTGAGGCGGTTCGTGACGGTTCTGGACAACCACCGGGATGATGAGTCTATCGACGACATCGCAGAGAGTGTGGGAGCCAGTGTCGATGAGGTGCAGGAGTTTCTGGAGGTGGGATCCCAGCACAGCTGCAATCCCCTTCTGGCACAGTTGAGGGAGGCGTACGGCCCGGAGACATCGTCGGGTGCGGGCGAATCTATACAGCGGGAATTGACAGAGCAGTTCGGGTTTTCGCGTGTGGGGGCCCGTCTCTATCGTGAGGAGCTTGCCAGGCTGGGCACCAGGTTATCCGGGCGAAGGCTGGGAACGGGCAGGACGGTGTTCTTCGCGATATCCGCGGCCGAGGGGGCGGCGGCACGTCTGGATGAGGCAGAGCTGGTACCGGTGGAGTTGACCTATTTCAACGAGGACGACAGCGCGCGGGGGCCCGAGGGCGATACTCCCACCCGGGTGTCGGATCTGAAGTTTGGTCGCATTCTGCGCTACGCCACCCAGGCCAGGGCTCAGGGGGCCCTTCTGACCCTGCCCGATCTGGCGGTGCTCAACGGCATACACGCAGATGCCATTCGCCGGCAGATCGATGCTCATCCGGAGATGGTGGTACCCACCAGGGGCCGGGTCAAGGACATTGGTCGAGGCGTCAGTCACAAGGTGGACATCGTGGAGATGTATCTTCAGATGCACACTGAGACGGAAATTGTTGACAAGACCGGTCACAGCTACCAGAGTGTGGAAGCCTACCTCCAGGAGTTCGCCCGGGTGATGACCCTGGCCGACAGGGGGATGAACGCGGTGATGATCCGTCGGGTCACCGGTCGTTCCATGACCCTGGTGCAGGGCTACCTGGAGCTGCTGCAGCGTTACGATGAGCCGGAGTATCATTTCCGTCTGGCTCAGATCCGTCGGGTGTTTGCCCGGGAGGAGGAAGGGTCGGAGCAAAAAAAGGGGCCGACCCCTTTCCATACAAAGGGTCCTCTGCCATGAGGTGGCAGGAGAAGGTCTTCAGCCCCATGCGACAGCGCACCCTGGAGAACGCGCAACTGCATCTTCTGGCCACACGCTATGATCTTTCGTCTCGATCACGCCTGGGAAAGGCCATCATACAGAAAGTGAACAGCGTCATGGATGCTGAGGAAAGAAGGCGGGGCATCAGGAGGGTGAGAACCGGAGAGCTTCTGCTGCGCACCCATCAGGGCTTTCTAACCCTTCCCATTCGTACCGAGGAGGACCTGGATCGGCTCATCTCCGGAGAGCGGTGGGATACGGTTCGAGGCGACATTCTGGCCCGCTGCGCACGCGAGTATCGTAAGATGTGCCCGAGAGCCCAGCCTCATCACGTTGAAGCCTTCCTCAGGGGCCTGTTTCAGGGGCGGTCACCGGGCAACAACGTCGGATCCTCACCGAGTCCGTGGCATGGTCCCAGGAAACATAGGCCCTGGGATGATCCGATCGATGAGTACAGGCCCGCGGTGCCAGCCCAGAAGGCTCCAACATTGGACTCCGGGTCCCGGTTTGTCCAAGCTCACGAGCGGGATGTCATGAAAGGCCTCAAACACTTCCTCGACCATCAGGCGGGCATCCCACCGGCAGTGCAGGAACCCATGTTGTTGGAACTGATGGCCCTCAGATCCAGGTTCTACCCACGTCTCAGTGCAGTCTCAAACGGTCAGATGCCCCTCTGCGCCATGCATGTTGACACCGGAAGGAGCCTGGGGCAGCCCACTAACCAGCAACCACTCGCACCGGTTCTGATCAGTGTGCTGGCTGGTGACGAATACCTGACCCTCAGGAATCAGCCACCGGGATACTACGAGGCTTATCTTGACTTTCACGGCGGGCGCATCGCCCGGGTGCTTACCGAGGCCTACAGGCAGGACGGCCTGTTGTCCTTTTCTGAGCTGCAGTGGATCTTCCTTTTGTCTCAGGCTACCGTCTCCCGGGCGGTGGACTTCTACCAACGACGTCACCAGGTCAT
>PWUC01000131.1 GCA_003562655.1 Clostridia bacterium | reverse complement strand
GGGGTGATCAATGCCAGCGTCTACGGCGGCTTCATCTACTCCGATATCGCTGACGCGGGGCTGTCCTTCATTGCCACTACGGATGGTCAGCCCGACCTGGCCGCCCGCATTGCGCGGGACCTGGCGGGGGCAGCCTGGGAGATGCGGCGCGACTTCGTGACGCCGATGCTGCCGCCGCGGGAGGCGGTGGAGTACGCCATCGGGGCCTCCCGGGGACCGGTGGTCCTGGCCGATGTCGCGGACAACACCGGTGGCGGCGCCTCCGGCGACGGCACCGAGGTGCTCAGGGCCCTCCTGGAACTGAAAGCCCGGGGGGCGGTGGTGGTGACCCTGCCCGATCCCGGGGCGGTGAGAGAGGCCTTTCGCGTCGGGGTGGGGGGAGCCTTCGAGTGTCCCGTCGGGGGGAAGATAGACGATCGCCACGGCGAACCGGTGACCCTGACCGGCGAAGTCCGGCTTCTGTCCGACGGCCGCTTCGTTCACCGCGGTCCGATGTCCGCGGGCGTGGCGTCCTCCATGGGACGGGCGGCGGTCGTGGTCTCGGACGGGGTGGAGGTCATCCTCAACGAAAGACGGTTCCAGCCCCTGGATCCCGAGGCGCCCCGCTCCGTGGGCATAGACCCCCGTCACCGCAGGATCGTGGTCCTGAAGTCCGCGGTCCACTACCGCGCGGCGTATGAGCCCATTGCGGCCGAGATCATTGAGGTCGATGGGCCCGGGCTCAGCAGTCCGAATCTGGACCGTTTCGAGTTCACCGGCATTCGGAGGCCCATCTTTCCCCTCGACGACGTGTGAGGGGTCCGGATGCTGCCGCCGGTGCGGCACGTCGGTGGGAGCGAGGCCGGGGCCGGGGGCGCGCTGGCTGTGCGCCCGGATCACCCGAAGACGGCAGGGAGAGGCACCCCTCACAGGGCCCGGGAACGGGGAGGCGCTGCAGGAGATCACGCGGGTCACCGAGAACTGAGCAGGGAGGGTCGCTGCCGTTGCAGAGGCGGTGATGCGTTATCCTCCAGTTCAGCCAGTACCAGAACCTGATCCAGGAGGCGATATCTATGGGTTTCACCCTGTCGATCGGCGAGAGGGCGCCGGACTTCCAGCTGCCCGCCACCGATAATAAGATCTATTCACTCGATGATTTCTCCGACGCCAGGGGTATTGTGGTCTTTTTCACCTGCAACCACTGCCCCTTCGTAGTGAACTCGGACGAGCATACCCGCGCAATCGTCGAAAAATTCCAGCCAGAGGGCGTTGCCTTTGTGGGGATCAATTCCAACAGCGCCAACACCTACGAGGAGGACTCCTTCGAAAACATGGTCAAACGGATGGACGCCAAAAAGTTCCCGTGGGTGTACCTGCACGATGAAAGCCAGGATGTCGCCCGGGCGTACGGTGCGCTGCGCACCCCGCACTTCTACCTGTTCAATGAGGACCGGCAGCTCATCTACACCGGAAGGGCCCTCAACAACCCCGGCGAGCCGGACAAGAGCACGGCCAATGACCTCGAAAATGCGCTGACAGAGTTCATCAACGGCGAGCCGATCCGTAAGCCGTTGAGCAATCCGCTGGGCTGCAACGTCAAGTGGGACGGAAAGGACGCCCACTGGATGCCGCCCGAGGCAGAGGATCTGGTGAAGGGATAGCTGTCCTGTGCCGCTGAAGCAATGGGCCCGTCCCCCGGGTGACTGCATGTCCAGGTGACGCAGCCCGGGGGGTGGGCCGGTCTGTGTCGCCGGGTCTGGACGCATTGCCGCCTTTGAGACGGGAGGCCGCGCCGCAACGTTCATCGCGGATGGACCGGATTCCCCGGTCACTGCATTCCGAGAAGGCGGAGGGAGTGGTCGCGGTATCGCAGGATCCGGTCCCGGTCCGCTCCGCCGCGCAGGGTCCATATCACCAGGTATTTCTGCACCTCGTAGAGGTGATAGAACGCACCCCTCAGCTCCATCTCCTCTCCCCGCGGGGGCGTTGAACCGTAACCCCGCGGGGAGCGGGTTCATTGAGATTCACATAGTCCAGGACGGCAAACTCGATCTCGGGATCGCCCCACAGGGCGCGGTTCCAATCCAGGACCGCAGTGATCTCGCCCGGGGGGTTCACCAGGATGTTCTGGGCCCAGACATCCATGTGCAGCAGCGAGGCTCTTTTGAGCTCCCGGAACACCTCTGCCTTTGATTTCAGGGCCTGCCGGGCCCATGCGCCCTCCCCCGGTGTGTAGACACCGCAGTGCTCTACGTCCCAGATCAGCCGGTCCCACATTGAGAAGAAGGTCTCCGGCGGGCGAGTCCCGCGCGGGAGGCCATCCGGACCCTCCGGATACCCGAAGCGCTCCGCGGTGCAGCCTTCGTGCAGCGCCCGCAGGTACCGTCCCAGAAGCTGCAGAGTCAACCGGCGCTCCCCGGGGTCCAGTTCGACGTCGGATAGAGGCGTTCCCCGCATGAACTCCATGATCAGAAAGGGCGGTCAATGATGCTGCGGCTGTCATCATACACGTAGATCTGCGGTACCGGGATGGTCGTGTTCTGCATGACGTGGGCGTCAATCGCGGGCTCCCGCGACATCATGTTTCGCTCATAGAAGACAAAACCCGCATCGTCAGCCGGGGCGACTCGAAGTATGACGCTCGCCTGCGACGCCGGGGCGAGGATTCAGCAGTCTGACCATGTACGTACTGTTGTGTTTGCCGGTGGCAATGGGTTGGATGCTCGCGGGGGCGAACCCACAGTCACTGAGCGCATGG
>PWUC01000065.1 GCA_003562655.1 Clostridia bacterium | reverse complement strand
GTGCACGGTGAATCCCGCAGTTTGCGGGATCCCGCCGGCAGGCCGGATGTTGAGACCGACACAGAGAATGGGCCGCCAGCGCCACCGGAGCTGTCGAAGACTGCGGGCGATGAGGGCCCGGAGGAGATGCTCGGACGGCTCCGTCGTGCTGATGGATACGTGAAGACCTGGCGGAAATCCCAGGGGTGGCCTAAATGCACAGTCTGCAAGGTGCGGTTCTCACCGCGCCCTGGGGAGGAGGCCTGCCCTGCGTGCAGAAGAATGCAGGTTGACGAGCAGCAGGATCAGGTGCGCAGGCTGGTCGAGGAGGCACCGTGGATGACGCCGGAGCACCTCATGCACGAGACGGGGGTAGATGTGAGGGTCTGCCGGCCGATACGAGATGAGATGGAAAGCTACTGGCGGGCCAGGGTGGCCGAGGGAGTCAGAATCGGTTCGACCACTGACAGGCGGTTTCCCCACGACTTTCGCCGTCGCGTTCTGCAGCTGATGATGCTCGCCGGGGGTGACTCCGAGCCAGACATAGACCCCGATCGGCTGGACGAAGTGTGTGGCCCCGGGGGGGGGCAGCTCTTTTTTGATGCAGAGAAGAGGAGGGACCGGATTGTACCTTCACGTCGGATGGAATGAGGTCATCGCTGCCAGCGAGGTGTTGGCGGTATGTGATTATGAATCATGGAGACAGTCTTCCATCAACGGAAACACAGTGAACCTTGCTCGCGTTGCAGGGAGAATCAGGCGGATTGCCAGCGGCAGAGACCATGCAAAGGAGACGGTGCGCTCGGTGATCGTCTGTCGCGATGAGGTTGTCTTTTCGCCAATAACTGCGACCACTCTGCAGAATCGTGTCGCGCGGATGTGAAATGCCTCACCGGGCCCGGCTCGGCTGCCGGGTGAGGGTTGGATTCTCCGGGGATTGCAGCAAGATCCGCACCGCGAGAGGGGATATGGCTGTGGAGGGTGCACTGCTGACACCGAGGGTATGATAACGTAGGGCACGGTGGGTGATTCGTTTGGAGGAGTGCCTCAAGATACTGCGAGCGTTGAGCGGGGAGACCCGCATGAAGCTGGTGCGGCTTCTCAGCCAGGAGGAGCTGTGCGTGTGTGAGCTTGAACACATTCTCTCTCTGACGCAGCCGGCAATCTCTCAGCAGGTCCGGGTTCTGCGCGAAGCCGGGCTGGCCACGGCCCGCCGCGACGGCAACTGGATATTTTACCGGGTGTTTGAGGAGGACCTGCAGAGAGCCCTTGATACGATATCCACCTACTTTCTATCTTCCCCGGGAGAGGTATCAGGTGCAATGGCCGAGGAGTGGAAGCGATACTGTGACATCATGGAACAGCCGCTGGACAACTGTCCGAGGGAGCCCAGGATGAGGTGAGAAAGTCTGAGGCGGATTCTTTTTTTGTGTACGGGCAATTCGTGCCGGAGTCAGATGGCTGAGCATCTGGCCCGCACGCTCTGGCGCGGAATATGTGCAAAAAGTGCCGGCACCCATCCACAGGATGTGCATCCCCTGGCAGCTTATGTCATGGAAGAGATCGGGGTGGACATGTCGTCAGCCGGTGCAAAGGCCCTCGATCCGCGGGACCTGGCGGATGTTGATCTGGTGATCACTCTGTGCGGGGATGCACGTGACAGCTGTCCCGTGATGCCCCCCGGGGTTGAATGCAGACACTGGCCGCTGGATGATCCCGCCAGGGCAGTCGGTACGCGAAGGGAAAGGCTGAGAGTCTTCCGCCGCGTGCGTGACGAGATCTCTGAACGCGTGAAGGCGTTGATGCAAGAGATGGACGGTCCGCCGGGGCGGTCAGGTGGAGAGGATGACAGATGCCCACCGCTCGCAGGCCCGAAGTGGCCCTGACTTGAGGCATCGCAGGACGTTCACCGGGGCTGCTGAATCTCCAGCGGGAGTATCGGAACTGGCGTCATCTCAACGGCAGAGTGGCCACCTGTGCCGGCCTGCTGGCAGAGTCTCAGGCGTCCTGCAACGGATCTTCGGTTAATGTTATAATGAATGTGGATGCAGTCCGAATGTGATCGGTCTTCATACGGAAATTCACTCGTCCCGCAGGGTAGAACGGGCGTCTCCGGTGCCGTCGGCGACGATTGTTACCCATGGCGGGCACATTATTGATTTCCTGAAGGTTCACTGCTGCTGGAATTACCTCGGGAGGTGTATCTGTGGCGGAAAGGTCTCAGGAGGCTAAGGACAACGTATCGAGAGGAACCTCGCCCCTTATGGACTACGATGAGACCAAGATTCAGGTTCTCGAGGGGCTTGAGGCTGTCAGGCTCCGTCCGGGGATGTACATCGGCACCACGGGTCCCCAGGGGCTCCATCACCTCATTAACGAGGTGGTGGACAATGCCATTGACGAGGCGCTTGCCGGCGTTTGTGACCATATACGGGTCACCATCCATGATGATGCGAGCGTGACGGTTCTTGACAATGGGCGAGGGATTCCGGTGGGCATACATCCCAAACTACAGCGACCGGCCCTGGAGGTGGCACTGACGGTGCTGCACGCTGGTGCCAAGTTTGACCATGAAGGTTACAAGGTCAGCGGCGGATTGCACGGCGTGGGTGTCTCTGTGGTGAACGCATTATCTGAGTGGATGACCGCCCGGGTGAAGATCAACGGCGGTGAATGGACTCAGCGCTATGAGCGAGGGCTGCCTGTCACCGACGTCCAGCGGGTTGGCAGCGCAGACGAGACCGGCACCGAGATCTCCTTCAAACCGGATCGCGAGATTTTCGAATCCACGGACCTGCGGTATGAGACCGTGGCTTCGCGCCTGAGGGAGCTTGCCTTTCTCAATGCCGGGGTTCAGATCGAGCTGATGGATGAGCGTTCGCGGCGAGAACACTTCTTCAAGTTCGAAGGGGGGCTGGAGTCCTTCGTCCGGCACCTGAACCGCAATAAGAACTCCCTGCATGCACATCCCATCACCTATGACGCCTCCCGGGACGACCTGGAGGTGGCCTTCGCACTCCAGTATACTGACACCTACGTGGAGAATCTGTTTTCCTTCGCCAACACCATCCCCACCCGGGAAGGCGGGACCCATGAGGCGGGCTTCAAGAGTGCGCTGACCCGGGCGACTAATGATTATGCCCGCAGGAACAATCTACTGAAAGAGAGCCAGGATAACCTCAGCGGTGAGGACATCCGGGAGGGTATGACCGCTGTACTGAGCCTCCGAGTCGAGGATCCCCAGTTTGAGGGCCAGACCAAGACCAAGCTTGGCAACACAGAGATTCGCGGCCTCGTGGATTCGGCCGTGGCGGAGGGCCTGAACACCTTCCTGGAGGAGAATCCGAGGGTCGCCCGGGTTCTCGTCGACAAGGCGCTCAAGGCTGCGAGGGCGAGGGAGGCTGCCCGCAAGGCGCGGGAGCTGACCCGCAGGAAAAATGCCCTCGACGTCACCGCCCTGCCGGGGAAGTTGACGGACTGTTCCGTCCGCGACCCGGCCATGGCCGAGCTCTTCATAGTGGAGGGAGATTCGGCGGGGGGTTCGGCAAAGCAGGGTCGCGACCGGCGCTTCCAGGCAGTGCTTCCCCTCGGCGGTAAGATCATCAACGTGGAGAAGGCTCGCCTCGATCGAATCCTGAACCACAACGAAATACGGACCATAATCACTGCCCTGGGCACGGGCATCGGCGAGGAATTCGACATTTCCCGGGCCCGTTATCACAAGACCATTATAATGACCGATGCTGACGTGGACGGAGCTCACATCCGAACACTGCTGCTGACCTTTCTGTTCCGCTACATGAGGCCCCTGGTCGAGGCAGGATATGTGTACATCGCCCAGCCACCTCTCTACCAGGTGAAGAAGGGGCGCAGGGAGTACTACTGCTACAGTGACCGGGAGCGGGAGCAGTTGGTCCGGGAGATCGGCAGCAAGGGAATTACCATCCAGCGTTACAAGGGACTGGGGGAGATGAATCCCGATCAGCTCTGGGAGACGACGATGAACCCGGAGTCTCGAACGCTGCTGCAGATCAACCTGGAAGATGCCATGGAAGCCGACGAGGTGTTCACCATTCTCATGGGAACGCGCGTCGAACCCAGGCGTGAGTTCATCCAGGACAACGCAGATGAAGTTCGTCATCTGGATACAGTCGTGTGAGCCTGTGCTCAGGATCGGATCAGGAGGTGGCCAGTGGCTGAGTTCACTCACGGCAAGATTCTGAACATAGCCCTGACGGATGAGATGAAACAGAGCTACATCGATTATGCCATGAGCGTCATCGTCAACCGGGCTCTTCCTGATGTCAGGGACGGGCTCAAACCCGTTCACCGGCGCATTCTGTATGCCATGAATGACATGGGACTGACCCCGAACAAACCCTACCTGAAGTCGGCCCGCATCGTCGGTGAGGTGATGGGCAAGTACCATCCGCATGGCGACAGGGCCCTGTATGATACTGTGGTGCGGATGGCTCAGGCATTCAACATGAGATACCCGCTGGTGGACGGGCACGGGAACTTCGGCTCCATTGACGGAGACCCGGCTGCAGCCATGCGTTACACGGAGGTTCGCATGGATGCCATGGCCACCCACATCCTAACGGATCTCGACAAGGACACTGTCGACTTCGCTCCGAACTTCGACGACAGCCTGAAAGAACCCATGGTGCTCCCCTGCCGCTTCCCCAACTTGTTGGTGAATGGATCCTCGGGCATTGCAGTTGGAATGGCTACCAATATTCCTCCACACAATCTGGGGGAGGTCACCGAGGGCATCCTGGCCATGATCGACAATCCCGGGATAACGGCCGAGGAACTGATGGACTACGTTCCGGGTCCAGATTTTCCCACGGGCGGGGTAATCGTGGGAAGGGACGCCATCCACAAGGCCTACACCACTGGAAGGGGAATCATTACCCTTCGGGGCGTTGCGCGCATCGAGACTCTTTCCGGCGGAAAATCCCGGGTGGTGATAACCGAGCTTCCCTACCAGGTGAACAAGGCCAGGCTGATAGAGAAGATCGCTGCACTGGTCCGGGACAAGCAGATCCAGGGAGTGACGGATCTTCGCGACGAGAGTGATCGCGAGGGAATGCGCGTGGTCATTGAGGTCTCGAGGGCGGGGAATCCCGGCGTCATTCTCAACAACCTCTATAAGAACACGGCCCTGCAGGGCAGTTTTGGCATCATTATGCTGGCCCTGGTCGGCAATCATCCACGGGTGATGCCCCTGAACGATATGATCCGCCACTACCTGGAGCACCAGAAAGAGGTCGTGGAAAGGCGCACACGCTTCCTTCTGGACAAGGCCGAGGCGCGAGCCCACATACTGGAGGGATTGCTTCGAGCCCTCGATGAGATCGACCGGGTCATAAGCATCATTCGAGCCAGCCAGACGGTCGATATTGCCCGCAAGGGTCTGATCGATGGCTTCGATTTCAGCGAGAGGCAGGCGCAGGCCATCCTCGAAATGCGCCTGCAGCGGCTGACGGGTCTGGAGCGTGAGAAGGTCCAGGCTGAGTACGATGACATTCTAAAGACCATCGATTATTATCGCTCAGTTCTGGGGGATGAGAGTCTCGTCTACGGGATAATCCGGGACGAGCTGATGGAAATCACCGACAAGTTCGGGGATGAGAGGCGTACCCAGATTATCTCCACGGAGGGTGAACTCCTGACCGAGGACCTGATTGCCGAGGAGGATGTGGTTGTGACGCTCAGCCATCAGGGTTATGTGAAGCGGATGCCCGTCAACACCTACCGGCGTCAGCGCAGGGGTGGCCGGGGTATTCTCGGGATGACCACCAAGGAGGACGACTTCGTTGAACAGATGTTCATAACCGGAACCCACCACTACCTGCTGTTTTTCACCAATGCCGGGAAGATGTACCGCCTGCGAGCGCATCAGATCCCCGGGGGAACGCGGCGTTCCCGCGGGACGGCGGTCATAAACCTGATACCGTTGGTGCCAGGGGAGAGAGTCACAGCGGTCATTGCCCTGCGTGACTTTGACGCAAAGGGACACATATTCATGGCCACAGAGATGGGATACGTGAAGAAAGTCAGGCTGGGTGAGTTGGACTCTCCCAGACGGATTGGTCTCGTCGCCCTTTCCCTCACAGAGGGCGACCAGCTCATAGGCGTCAAGATGACCGACGGTGATCGTGAAATCTTGCTGGTCACCCGGGAGGGGCAGTCGATCCGCTTCCACGAAGATGATGTTCGCCCCATGGGTCGCAATGCCCGTGGCGTCATCGGAATACGGCTCGATGAGGGAGATGTGGTGGTCGGCATGGAGATCGTCGACGACGATGCCGATGTCCTGGTGGTAACGGAGACGGGCTTCGGCAAACGGACGTCCATGAAGGAGTACGGTACCCAGGGCCGGGGCGGTAAGGGGCTCAAGACCATAAAGATGACTGACAGGACCGGGTCCCTGGCCGGAGTCAAGGTGGTCAAGCCGGGCAATGAGCTGATGGTCGTCACCGTCCAGGGTGTGATAATCCGCTTTTCGGTGGATTCCATATCCAGCCTGGGACGAAACACCCAGGGGGTGAAGGTCATGCGGCCGGGAGAAGATGACCGCGTGGTCTCGGTCGCTCACCTGGTGGCCCGTGAAGACGGAGCAGAGAAGGACGAAGATGCACTGAATGTGGAGTGAGACTGAGGGGGAGGGAAGCCGATGCCCCTGCAGACGGGCAAGATACCGCCGCGGATCTTGAAGGGATTGGTCTTGAAGCACCTGGGCCACAGGCGCGAGGAGGTTGTGGTCCCTGCGGCCTTTGGTGAGGATTCCAGCGTATTGGATCTGGGCGCAAGTCACGTGATCCTGTCTACAGATCCGATAACGGCCGCCGGATCCGACGCGGGCCGCCTCGCCATCATCGTCTCCTGCAATGATGTGGCCGCATCAGGGGGAGAGCCGGTGGGCGTGCTGCTCACCATCATCCTTCCTCCAGAGGCAACGGCAGCGGATCTCGAGCAGATCATGCGGGAGGCCCATGAGACGGCGGAGGAGTTGTCGGTAGAGATCATTGGAGGGCACACCGAGGTGGTTCCCCACGTCGCTCAGCCCATCCTTTCGGCCACTGCCGTCGGGAAGGCCTTCGAAGGTGCAGTTCACTGGCCGATATTGAGCTCCTCCAGCGAAGAGGGAGATTTGCTCATCCTGACGAAGAGCGCCGGCATAGAGGGCACAGCGATTCTCGCCGCAGATTTTGAGGACATACTGCGCCAACAGGGTGTCTCCGAGGAGATCCTCTCAGAGGCCGAGCTGATGGGCAGCGACATCAGTATCATTGATGAAGCGCGCGTCGCAACTGGTGCCGGAGCGAGGGCAATGCATGATGTTACGGAGGGAGGCGTACTCGGGGCTGTCTATGAGATGATGGTCGCAGCCGGGTGTGGCGTGATCATCTACGAGGATCAGATCCCCATCTCAGACTGCACCCGGGAGATATGTGCTGCCATGGATCTTGACCCCCTGCGCCTGATATCCAGTGGAGCTCTCCTCATAGCAGCGCCCCGTGAGGCTGCCGTCATTGATGCCCTGACCCGGGCCGGGATCCCCGCCTGCGTCATAGGAGAGGTCACAGAAGAGAGTGGCATCATGTTGAGGCGTGGGCTGCCTGGCGGTGGTGAAACGCTGATGCCCGTTCACCCACCGGGCCGGGATGAGGTGTGGCGAGCCTATGCCCGATTCCGGGCGGGTGAGAAATCAAGCGGATAGTTCGACAGGTTGCGAGTTATTTCCCGGGAAATACTTTTCCCGGGAAACGCGCCCTTGCATTCTCATTGGGTTTCGGCTATATTGAAGGACAATACGTGAGGCACCTTTGATCAGGCAGTATCTTTCTGGCGCCGACAGAGAGCCGGGTTGCTGTGAACCGGTGGCGGCGGAACGGTATTTTCCACCTGGGAGGTTCCGGTTAGGGCAAGGCCTGGAGCCGGACGGTTGGACCCGATACAGTCCCAAAGACGGGTCCGGAGTTTTGCGGACCAAGCGGGGTGGCACCGCGGGCACACAGCTCGTCCCTAGGGGGACGGGTTTTTTTATTGCCGGCCGAGGAGGAGGATCCAGGCATGGAGCAGCATCACATGATGGCTGACATCATAGAAGTGGCCCATCGCGCATACGTCCTGAGGCTCACGCCTGGGACTGCGGGCAATATCAGCATGCGCAGCCGTCGGGCTGGAGAGCAGGGGCTGATGATCTCCGCCTCCGGGGTGTCCCTGGGATACCTGGTCATCCGGCAGATGGTGCCGTTTCCCCACGACGGGACGGGAGATTATCAGCCCTCGTCGGAGGTTCGACTTCATTCAGCCCTCTACCGGGTTCGTCCCCGGGCCGTGGCCATCTTGCACTATCACGGCGTCTGGACGGTCCTGGCAGGAGAGGCAGAAAGACAGGAGGGCGGATGGAGGCCAGCCCTCGCCCTGCCGGAGTTTTCTTCCCTTGCTCCCGAAGGTACCGTGGCGGTGGTTCCCGCGGTGCAGCCGGGCAGTTGTGAACTGGCACGGGCTGCGGCCGGCCTGGCGCGCAGCTCCGGCGCGGGCGGTCTCATCCTGCGGGGACACGGCGGCATCACCTGGGGGCAGAGCCCCCAACAGGCGCTCTTCAACGCTGAGGCTCTCGAGACTGCAGCAAAGATCGATTACCTGACCACCTGCCAAAGGAGGCTACATGGATGTTGACGCCGATGAGATGGACGTCAGAGGGTCTGTATCTTCTGGATCAACGCCGACTTCCGCGTCAGGAGAAGTGGAACCTCTATGAGACGCCTGAGGAGGTGGCTGAGGCCATAAAGATCATGGTGGTGAGGGGAGCCCCAGCGCTGGGGCTCGCTGCTGCCTATGGCATGGTGCTGGCAGCCCGGCAACTCGCGGAAAAGGAGACGTGCGGTTTTCAGGCGGAGAAAGGTCTTGAACGCATGGCCCCACTGGAGGGGCAGGCGTATATGAAGCGGATGCTGGAAGCGGCGACCGCCCTCACCGACAGCCGCCCAACGGCCGTCAACCTGAGCTGGGCGGTGAAACTGCAGCTGGAGACGGCGGCTCAGACGGTTGATGCCCCGGGCGGGGTAGGCGATCTGTATTCTGCCCTGCTCGACAAGGCACAGGAGCTACATGAGGAGGACATTCGCGCAAACCGGAGCATTGGCCGTCATGGAGCTGGCCTGCTGAGAGATGGAGATCGGGTTCTGACGCACTGCAATGCCGGGGCCCTGGCGACAGGCGGATACGGCACGGCCCTCGGTGTGATCCGCTTCGCCCACGAGGCCGGCATGAACGTGCAGGTCTACGCCACTGAGACCCGGCCCTATCTTCAGGGAGCAAGGCTCACCGCGTGGGAGCTGATCCGCGACGGCATTCCGGTGACGCTGATCGTGGACAGTGCGGCCGGAATGCTGATGCAGAGGGGAGATATTGATGTGGTGGTGGTGGGCGCAGACAGGATCGCCGCCAATGGGGATACAGTCAACAAGATCGGAACCTACCAGCTCGCCCTGGCTGCCCGGGAAAACTCGGTCCCTTTTTATGTGGCTGCACCCACTTCAACCCTTGACCTGGAGAGTCCTGACGGTTCCAGCGTAGTGGTGGAGAGGCGAGATGCGGAGGAGATCACCCGGTTCATGGGCGAGGCCACGGCACCGGACATGGTCAGTGCCGCAAATTTCGCCTTTGACATCACTCCGGCCGACTTGATTCGCGCAGTGATCACCGAAAATGGTGTGGCCGAACCTCCCCTGCGAGAGGGATTGGAGAGGATGAGTCGCGGCAGAGAACCTGATGGAGGTGGCAGAGATGTTGGACATGAACCGCATTCGCAATGAACCCGAGGCCGTAAAGGAGGCAATGCGGGTCAAAGGAGAAGAGGGTGTGGACGTTGATCAGTTGCTGGAGTGGGACGGCAGCTGGAGAACTGCCCTTCGCGAGCTCGAGACTTTGCGCGCTGAACGGAATAAGGCCTCCAGGGAGGTTGGCCGTCTCAAGCAGAAGGGGGAGGACGCGGAGGAACTCATCCTTCGGGTGAGATCGGTCAATGAGAGAATATCCACCCTGGAAGCCAGTGTGTCAGAGCTGCAGCAGAACATTGAGGATGCAATGCTGCGCCTTCCCAACCTTCCCCACCCCGATGTCCCCGTTGGCGTGGGGGAGGAAGACAATGTCGAGGTCAAAAGATGGGGCGAGCCCAGGTCATTTGCCTTTACGCCGAAGGCGCACTGGGATCTCGGCGTGGACCTGGGGATTCTGGAGTTTGAGCGTGCCGCCAGGATTGCCGGGTCGAGGTTCAGCCTGCTTAAGGATGACGGTGCTCGTCTCGAGCGAGCCCTGATCAATTTCATGCTGGACTTACATGTTGAGCGGCACGGGTACACGGAGATACTGCCGCCCTTTCTCGTGAACCGCAACTGCATGCTCGGCACGGGGCAGCTCCCCAAGTTTGCCGAGGATGTGTTCATGATTGAGAAATATGGCTACTTCCTGGTGCCTACTGCAGAGGTGCCCGTCACCAATATGTACCGCGACGAGATCGTCAGCGGTGATGAGCTGCCGATGCGGTTTGTGGCCTATTCACCCTGCTTTCGCTCGGAGGCGGGTGCTGCTGGTCGCGACACC
>PWUC01000096.1 GCA_003562655.1 Clostridia bacterium | reverse complement strand
TCTCTTTGCAAATCACCCCAGGCCGGATATTGGAATCGGCCGTGACACCCGTTCTGGCGCAGAAGCTCACGATGCCAATCCGCAGCCTCCAGTTTCTGCAGGGCAACGCAGAACGAGTGCGATTTCTGAAAGCTCATCCTCCATCATATTATGCGCCCGGCCCTGGTGGCCCTGCGCACGGATTCTCTCAGCACCCGGCATCAACGAGATCGGTGTCAGGCTCGGGGCATAGATCGATGACGGCAGCAGCCGCCCGGCAATGAAGGCACGGCTTCGCGCCCCAGGCAGCAGGGTCCAGATCGGACCATCGGCTGCATCGTCCAGATCACACACAGAGCCGAACATCCGCTGTCTTCCCGGCCCCAAACTCCTCTTTTAGGATTCGCAAGGCCCCTCTGGCCGCGCGCCATGCCCCTTCGCCGGCGTTCTCCGGTTTCGTGGTCATCTTCGGGGACAGACAGAAGTGGGCGATCTTCTGCAGGCGAATCGAAACCCCGGCAGCGTCCCGTCTTTCCGTCTCGCCCCCCCGACCTGAATGCACCAGGCTGCTCTTTTCATGTAAGATTATGCCATGCACCCCACATGCAGAGTAGTCTGCGAATGGATGATATCATCGGGAGAAAGCCTGCCACTGGCTGTGCCATTGCGCTGGGTTCAGGGTCGGAACCTGGGCGTCCGGGGACCGGTGTGGGCCCGTGCACCCGGGCATCCAGCACCTGCTCGGCCCCGTCGGGTCCGGTGAGCATCACGTGCCGGGGCCATGGATCAAAGGGCTGGATGCGCCGGTATCAAAACACCAGCTCCATGACCTCCTCATCCCAGATCACACGACCCGTCTCTTCGAATCCCAGGCTCAGGTACAACTGCCTGGCAGCCCGGTTAGCCGGGTCGAAGCTGACGACCACTTTCCGGCAATCCTTCTTGCTCCCCAGAAGCGCCACGACCTGCTGCACCGCCTCCCTTCCATACCCCCTGCCCTGGTGTTTCTGGTCCACCATCAGCCGGTAGATCCAGTAATTGCGATCCTCCTCATCGTAGCTGTACATGATGAAGCCCACCATCAGTTCATCAGCATAGATCGCCAGGGGGACACAGTTGGGCTCATACCTGGATTGGGCGAGCGAAAAGGCATTGGGTGCCACGAAACCCGTCTGATCCTCGCCAACCTTCAGTCCAACACACTCCAACCAGTTGTCTTCATCGATCTCCCTGAGCACAACAGTCACCCTGTGTCCTCCTCACTCTCCCGCCTGCACCCACGCGACAGACGGTACGCGGCCTCTCGCCTGGCCCCCCTGCCCCACCAACGCCACCGGGCTCCGTCAGGATCAGGAGCCCGAAAGGTCCATCAACGGACTACACCTCCTGCCCCCTGACCCCGTACCTCGCCCGGAGTCCATGGAACACCTCCACCAGCTCCATCGCCCTGGGGTAGCTCTCCTCGGGGTGAAAGGACTGCATGTCGTACCCGGTGGCCTCCCTCATCGCCCTCCAGGCCCCCCCGGTGAGCACGGCGGTCCCGTCCCTGAGGATCTCGCTGATCCCATCCCTCCTCTGGGCCCTCTCATTGAGGGCGACGGCCTCCCCCAGGGTCATGCCGGCCGGAAGCCTGACCTCAATGGACTCCCTGGCAATCTCCACGGAATAGCCCCCGATGAGACCACCGGGGCCCGGTGCAAAGGTCAGAAGATGGCTGTCGCGCAGAATGGCCAGGGCGTTCTTAACCAGCGATGAGGCGACCAGGGAATTCATCAGTGCGCCGGGCAACCGGTCCTGCGATGCCCTGTAGAGAAGATCACCGACGGGCACCTCGCCGGTGACGTCCCGACCCCTATGAAACACCTGTATGTGGTGGGGCATGGTCTCCGGGGTATCTGAGGGCTCCAGCCCGGTCAGGGCGTGGTGCGCCACCATCAAGACCTGCACGTCCCGCTCGTGTCCCTTCACCCGCCGGGCGACTTCACGCTTAAGATTCGGTATGAGCAGGTCGGCGTTCCCCGCCCCCAGGGCGGGGCCGAGGCCCTGCCGGTGCAGGATGGCGTTGACGGCATCGGGGAAGCTCAGGTTGATCACCGGGATCGGCACACCCGATCGCCTGACGGCCATCATGACCCTCTGGGCGATGCAGACATGGGTCGGCAGCCAGGGGGCAACCCCTGCATCTTTCAGGGAAGCCGACAGCTCGGGCGGCAGGTCCAGCAGCTTCCGGCCGTACCAGGGCATCAGGGCCGTGCAGTTGAGGATCACGACCGGGGCAGCTGAAGCGATGAGTTCTGCTGTCCTGTCAACATCCGTCAGGTCAACCCGTTCGAACTGCACCCTCGGGTAAAATCCCAGGTAATTTGCCCCGCTCACGGCCGTGGCGATCTTCCTACCCTGGTCCTTCGCATCACAAACGACGATGTCCCGGACATCGGGGGTGCGGGCCAGGAGCTCAAGGGCGCAACCTCCAGTGCCGCCCAGACCGGCGATCATCACGTCAACCATTCAGGGCACTCCCTTCGCGTGTTGTTGAGAATCTGTCTGCTGGCTGGAGTGCCCCCCAAGAGCGGCAAACTGCGGCGTCTGCACGACAAATGTGCGAGACCAGTCGGCGACAGGGTTCTCGGTGGATCCTTCTACACCAACTGAGCGATCCCCTCCCGCGCCACAGTCAACCGTAGCATCTGCCCCTGGGACAGGGGCACAGAGGATCCCCAAAGGGCGGGGAAGTCAGGACCGGTCGCCTGCGCGGCCGCCCCGGCTCTGTCGCCGCGCCCGTTCCCGGCCGGCGCAGCTACCGGGTCAGAAACATCCCCACGGCATTCATCAGGGGCTCTGGACTCAGCCTCCAGATGTAGGATGTGTCCACGATGTTGGGGTTGCTGCACTCGTGACAACCCCGCGTCGCCCCCAGGGCCTCCCGCCTGCTCCACTGCCTCATGATCCGGTCGAAGGGAACCTCCCTGACGTTTCCGTAGGGCCTATCCCCCCTGAAGCAGTTGACCACATCACCCTCGGAGGTCACGGTGATGAAGACCAGGGGGGCCCTACAGGTGTAGGGCCTGTCCTGAAGGAGGTAGCGCTCAAGATAGCTGCGGGAGTTGTTGATCCGGTGATCCTTCTTGAGCCGGAGCAGCTCCGAGGCAGCCTCCTTCTGGCGCGCGCGCGCGGCAACGGCATCCCGGTTCGACTCCCCGGTGTCCCGCACCTCTCCCTCGTGAGCCGGACAGACATAGAGGGACACCCCGAGAGAACGGGCCAGATCCGCCATCCGGGTCATCATCGATTCGTTTCCCCGGTGAAGGAGGCAGTTGATGATGATCTTCTCGGGGGATCCGAGCCCCTTCAGGATCTCGATCCCCTCGACGGCCCGCCGGAAGAGACCCGGCTTTCCCCGAAAGGCATCGTGCGCCTCCTCCTCCGGGTAGTCAATCGATACGATGAAGCAGTCCACCTCACCGGCCAGCTCCCGGGCCCTTTCCGGCAGGGAATAGCCGTTGGTGATGACCGTTGTGATCATTCCCGCCTCGCGGGACGTGCGCGATATCTGCCCCAGGTCCTGCCGCAGCAGCGGTTCTCCACCCCAGATCGCATTGGCCATGAAGCCGGCCCGGCCCGCCCCCCGGTACAGCGCCTCGATCTCCCGGGTCTCAAGCTCCCCGGCATCATTATCCCTCCAGATGCAGGTCGGGCACCGGCAGTCACAACGACCGGTGACCAGGTGAGAGAGGTGTATGGGTCCCCTCAACCCGAGCCGGCTGCCGAGGATGGACGCAAAGAACCTGGCCGTCCTTTTCCAGCGGGGGACAGCCGCTTTGACCGTCACCATCGTGTCTCGCCCCCCTTCGCGCGACAGCAGCCTCTCCCGTCTCTGACGTACAACGTTCGCTGCGGCCCCCATCGAGCCAGCCCGGGCGGCCTCCGCAGCTCTGCCATGCAGAATCACTTCCACACCTGCTCAAAGACCCTCAGGTAGTTTTCTCCCAGAATTCTGCCTATGTCGTCTTCTGCGTACCCACGCTCACCGAGCCTGTCGATCAGGTTGACGACCTGGGGGTAGCTGTTGAAGTCCCTCAGGGCGCGCATGGGAGAGCGAACATCTCCGGTGACCACTTCGCTGTAGCTGTCACTGAAGGGCGGATAGTCGGGCTCTCCCCAGGGGTCCTCCCCGTGCAGGGGATAGGTTCCGAGGCTCATGTCTGTACCGATGCCGATGTGGGCCGTCGATCCGGTGAGATCGGCAACATGGTCAATGTGATCGATGAAATCATCGAGATCCGGCCACCCGGTCTGGCCCTTCTTCAGGACGAAGGGTCCGAAGGGAGCGAGGCCCACCACGCCCCCGGCAGCTGCGCAGGCCCTGATCTGTTCATCGTCGATGTTGCGCGGACTGTCAACCAGGGCCTTCACGTTCGAGTGGGTGAAGACGGCGGGCTGCTCACTGCGCGCGGCGATTTCGAGGCTGGCCCGCCGCCCGAGATGGGAAAGATCCATCAGAAGCCCTAGGCGGTTGCACTCCTCGACCACTCGTTCACCAAAGCGGGTGAGTCCTGCACCGGTTCTGTCCAGGCAGCCGCCGCAGATCCGATTCGTCGCGTTGTAGGCGGGGATCAGGATCCGCAGTCCCAGGCGGTAGAAGGCCTCGATGCGGTGGAGTTTATCGCCGATGAAGTCGCCTCCCTGGGCTGCGATGATGAAAGCAGCCCTCCCCTCATCGTCCGCCCGGCGGATGTCCGCCGCCGACTCCGCGACCACCACCTTCGGGTGCTCCCTGGCCACCAGATGCCAGAACATCAGGCCCTCCAGGGCCCCGGAGAGGGAGGCGTGGGGCATCCAACCCGTCACTGCATAGGCGGTGACGCCGTGACGGTGAGCGATCCCGTAGTCGGCATCGGGCCACGCCTGCATGCACGAGTCAATGAAAAGGTACGGATGCTCCTCCTCGAGGATCGGGTGAAACCCCTTGTTCTTTCTGAGTTCAGTCATCAACACCCCTCCCTGGTCGAGCTGCAGCATGAAAGGGGAAGCCGGGAGCGCGGAGAGTCACAACCGCACCCCGGTCGGTCCCAAGTTCACAGCTGGCGGGCAGATCAACCGGGGACAGCCACCGGGAGATGTCCGTTCCCCGGTGCCCCTCTCTTTCAGAACCTGATCAGGCACCATTGTCTGCTGGCCGGTGCCGTACCCATCTGAAGTCCCACATCATCCGACACGAGGACGTTGTTGCCGTGGTTGTAGCCAAAGCCGTTCTCCGGATCATAGAGGCCGGGTTCATTGGAGAAATGCATACCCTTCTGCATCACCGTGTAGTCACCCAGGGCCTGGTAGGGGGGCTGATGGCCCTCCATGCCCTCACCGTGACCGGGACGGTGGTAGATGACGTGGGCACATCCGTTGTCCACCTGGTACTCGAGCACCGCCCGGGCGACATTGGAACATGTGTTGCCGGCGTAGGACTGTTCGGCCTGGATCATGTAGGACCGGGTGTGGACCTCCCACATGCGCTCCTGCCAGTCGGTCCAGGGGGCGAACAGAAAGGAACGATACTGTTCCCCGCCGTACCCGCCGATCCTGACCACCCCGGCCAGCTGCAGGGCGTGCCCCTTTTCAATCTCGGCCCAGCGCACCTGGTTGGGATGGGGATAGGCCGTGGCCCTTCCCGTCCTGCAGCCCACGCTGACGTTTATGCCGACGGCCTCGTGGGGCATGCCCTGCTGGGGAACATCCTTCATGATGCGATGCATTCCCCACTGGGCCGCTGCATTGGCCACCTCCCAGTCCAGGGTCCCGGGGCCCTTCTCCAGCATGTAGTTGCGGGCGAAGGCGTGGATCTCGGAGAAGTAGTCCATGGCCCTCTGGGTCAGGGCATTCTCGGCCTCATCCTTCACCATCCGGTTTCGAATGAGGATGTCATAGACGTCAATGAAGGATGCCTCCGGCATGGCCTCCGCCATCAGGCCGAAGGTTCCGCCCACCGGACGGTACGGGGTGGGAGTCAGGATCTCCCCGAACATATCCAGCCTGTCCGTTCGCTCCTGTCCCGGCAGGATTCCTATTTCTGCCAGCCCCCCGCTGTCCACACCGATGGTCCTGTCACCATAGCCCAGCTTCGCCAGGGTCTCACCCCACCAGCGGAAGATGTTCACGGTGCGCCCCTGGGCGACGCTCCCCCCGGGGGGAGCCGCCCCCTCCGACTGGTGATAATCGAAGTAACTGAAGCTATCGGTGCACCACCAATCCCTCACGAGACTCTCATCCAGGTAGGGATGAAACCAGATGCACCCGTCATCGTCATCCATGGGCAAGAAGCAGGCGAAGGGTCTCTCCGTCGTGCTGTGCAGCAGGCCGGTGGCATAGATGATGTTCCAGCGGTTGGTCAGGAAGATCCCGCCGTCCACACCCCGGGCGCGGGCCTCCTCCTTGAGCTGCCCCGCCTTTGCCTTGTACCAGGAGAGGGGCAGTCTGTGCAAATCTGCCGGTTCGGGAAGCTGGTCTTTCCTCTTCTGCTGTTCCGCTTTCAACAGATCGAAACTGTCTCCGTACGATTCCGCTCGCGACATTGTCCTCTCGTCGGGCCACACTTCGCGGGGCTGCTCCGTGACCTCGGGTCTGCACTGGTCAGATGGCCTCAAGGTAATTCCTCCATTCAGGGATGAAACTGACCTCAGCTCGCTTCTGCCAGCCTGCGGCCGGCTCATGTCGTCTGATATCAGGTTCTACCAATGTGCCCCTAATCCTGCCAGGTCCCAGATGATGCCAGGTAGGGCCGAGGACGCACCGGCGAGATGGATTCGGGGCAGCGGGCTCCTTCATCTGGCTAACATTCTGCTTTTCTCACCCGGCACCTGCACACCTCAGCGTCTTCTGGTGAGCAGGCGAGTCGGGGCTGCCGGCCTCCTCACTCTGCCGGCGTCTCTCCCCTGGCCGCCCCCGCCACCCTCAAGAGTCGCCGTCAACGATCGTCACTGCAGCAGGCGAGTCCGTCAACCGGGAGGAAACATGCCCGTCATCGCGAAATGATTGGGAGTGTCGACTGTTGACGCCCCCATGCGAAAAGTCGCCGGCGGATCCCGGCGCGTCAGAGACACCGCCGGCCAGTCGTCCTTCCCCGTTCAACCAGTGGATGCGAACCTGCCGGCTCCGCCGCATCCTCCCGGAGCGAGGTCGCGGGCTCTGCACCACATCATTCGAGGCAACGGGCATTGTGGCGGATGAAAAGGGCCCGCAGCGAGGAGAGGAGAAGTGACATGTTGATGCGAAAATTCGCTGCTGCAGCGGCAGCACTCATGGTGATATCTCTGCTCACAGGCTGTGCTGCTTCCGGCACGGTGATATGGTCAACAGTCGTGACCGCTGAGCACACCTGGTTGTACCTGGATGAAGCAGAAGAGGAGATCCTGCTCATGGCTGATGAGCAGTTTCAGTCGATCGACCTCAGGTCCGGCAGCGAAAAGCTTGGCCTGACCAATCCTGCCACGCCGGTGTACCCTCCCTACCGGGTCGAAGAGGCCGGCGGGCGGATGGTCACATATCCTGTGTATGTGGACCGGCAGATCGCAGTGATACAGATGTGCCCGGCATCCGGACAGAGTCGAGGCCACAAGGACGTGTCGCAGGCCATGCGGGGAGCCTTCGCCGACGGAGAACCCTTCAACCCGATCATGTTCATCGAGCAACACCTCTACATCACCTGCGATGATGACGTTCACCTCAAACTCGAGGTGAAGGTGGAAACGGACGATGCCCTGGATCATCGCGTTCAACTCACGATGCGGAGGCTCAATGATGATTCCGGCAAGCGGGGTTGGGAGGTGCCCGGCTTTGTCAAGCTTCGCGGCGACGAGGGGTTCAGCCTGTGGGCCTGCCGGAGAGCATCCCAGGGCGACATCGATGATTGGAAAGGGGAGTTCGTCGACGCCCTGAAGGAGGCTCGCATCCTGCTCGGGGTAACTCAGCCAGGGGCGGTCAACGTCATCTTCGGTCCCAGCGGGCCGGTGCTGTATGGTCCCCGGAATCGGTTTGACGGGTGGTACAACGGCTTTTACCAGCAGGCTGCCATCCTCAGCGATTCTGCCGTTTCCGGCCTGATACGTCACGAGGCCTTTCACGTAGTCCACACCGAGGCCATGTTGAAGAGGAGCCTCGGCAGGATCTACCGTGACCTCCCATTGTGGGTCGTGGAGGGAACGGCCAACTACTTCGGAGATGGGGCGTCGCACTCCGTCACCCGGGCTCAGAATGCCCACGATCAGAGGCCGGTGTGCACAGAAACAGCCCGGGAGGCACTGACCACAAACCCCTATGTGATGGGTGCCGCGACGGTGGCCTATCTCTTCGAGACATTCGAGGCTGACCTGGTCGTGCAGTTCCTTCTCACACCATTGCCCGAAGACACCTGGGAAGCACAGCAGGCCGTAACCACCCAGTTCTTCGGTATGACCCCGGAGGAACTCCTGGTTTCGGTTTTCTCTCATCCCTGGGACTAGCTGACGCCATTTTCCCCCTCAACCGCGGGGGTATGCTGCAGGACGGGACAGCTGGCCGTCCGGAACGAGGGCTGAAGGCTGGATCGGCGGGTCCGGGCCGGCCAGCTCGTACTGTGAGAGCCCTCCGGATGAGCTCAGTACTGGCCCAGGAGGCCGTCGCGCTTGGCCACCCTCTCGCAGTGGCGGAAGACGCAGACCCCGCTGACCAGGTAGGCGAGGCCGACCAGAAACGCGATCCCCACATCGGTGCCGGACAGATCGAACAGGGCGTGGCCCTCCACCATGACCCGGCGCAGCAGGCTGTTGCCCATGGCCAGGGGAAGGAAGCGGGCCAGCGGATACCTGCCCAGGGGGATGGTCAGAAAGGCCACGAACACGAACTGCAGGATCTGAAAGGAGGCCTGTATCCGCTTGTATATGAGGGCGAGCCCTCCCATCATGAATCCCGCACCGTAGGCGCCGGCAACGGTGATCAGAAGAAGCGGCAGCATGCTGAAGACATCGATGACCAGCTGCTGCCCACTGGTCGCGATCATCAGGGCGAGCATCCCGCCCAGCAGCACCAGCTGAATCAGCAGGTTGGAGACGAGGTAGGCGGCATTGACCCAGTGAAAGCCGACGGGAGTCAGGTACATCTGCTCCAGGGTTCCGACCTGGGCCTCATTCAGAAGATGCCAGGAAAGATCAGAATAGGCCATGATGGCCAGCATCCACACGAAGTAACCGACGACCAGCCCCTCAAGGGTGTCCCCCATGTCAACGGCGCCACCCAGGGCCCGGGCCCCGAAGAACAGCAGGCAGAAGACCAGGTACATGGTGAACAATCCGGACACGGTGTTGAACAGGTATCTCCTCATGGTGATCAGAGTCTTGGCGAAGCTCCCCCTAAAGACGATCCAGGTCATGCCTTCACCTCCCCACGGTAGGCCCCGCGCTCCCCATTGACAATGCTGAGAAAGGCCCGCTCCAGGTCGGGCTGATCCTGGTATATCCCCTCGATGATGACCCCGGCGTCCCGCAGCACATCCATCAGATCGTAAAGATCCGCCGGCCTGGCCACCTCGATCTCGAGCTCCCAATACTCGGGCGAGGGGTTGACCTGCACGCGGACGAAGCGGGCCTGCAGCTGGTCCAGTACCGGAGAGGGCAGGGCCGCCGGCGTCTCGATCCGGTAGGCCCGGGTTCGGAAAAGGGAGAGCAGGTTCTGGGTCAGGTCGTCCACCACCACGGAGCCGTCCTTGATGATGATCACCCGGGCGCAGACCTCCTGCACCACCTTCATGTCATGGCTGGAGACAATGACGGTTCTATCTTCCTCCTCCACCAGCCCCCTCAACAGCGAGCGCATCTCGTGGGATGTCTGCACATCGAGCCCCAGGGTGGGCTCGTCGAGGAATATGAGGGGCGTCCGGCGCGCCAGGGCACAGGCGATGGCCACCTTCTGTTTCATCCCCTGGGATAGCTCCAGAACCGGGCGGTCGACCCGATCCGCGAGATCCAGGCGTTCAATGAGGTGGTCATGGTAGTCCCGGTCCAGCCGGGGATCATGTCCCTGGATGCTGGCGAAGAAGTTCATGTTCTCTCGAGGCGTCAGGCGCCAGTACACATTGCGGCTGCCCTCCAGCACCGCCCCCATCAGTTTCATGGCGCCCCTGGGATCACGCTGGACATCGAAACCGTACACCTCCATGTCGCCCTCATCCGCTGAGACCAGTCCCAGGATGCACTTTATTGTGGTTGATTTGCCCGCCCCGTTCGGTCCCAGGAGCCCCAGCACCGTGCCCCTGGGCACACTGAAGCTTACATCCCTGACGGCCTCTACCGGCTTCACACCCCTACGCCGGAAAGTCTTGGTCAGATTCGACACCTTCAGAGCAAGATCAGCGCCGCTTCGTCCCAGTGTCCTGCACCCCCCTGAATAATCATCAGTTCATGATCAATTGTACTGATATACAGGTCAATAATGTCAAGTCAAACATTGAAATCCTTTTCTATTATGCCACATGCCCTCCCTCGTCAGGGCAAACTGTCCGAGGTCTATGGTGCAGTCGCGGTGGTGTCCAAACAGGAAGAATGCCAGCGTCCTCAGGGTATAGACCTGGAGAAGACCACCTGGAAGGTGAACCGGAAGAAGCTTCCGTCGAGCCTGGGGCCCCAACCATCT
>PWUC01000029.1 GCA_003562655.1 Clostridia bacterium | reverse complement strand
TTTCCGCGTCCCTTGCAGCCTCAGTGGCTTCAGCGGGGTAACCGAGGATCCGGTTCGACTCCTGGGACTGGTCGGATTGGAGGATGCGGCGTCCGCCATGGTCTCCTCCTTTTCCCACGGAATGAAGATGCGGCTGAGGGTCTGCCGCGCTCTGATCGGCAAACCCGAACTGCGAGCCCTGCTGCGAGATACCCCCATTTTGATCCTGGATGAGACGACCTCAGCTGTCGACAGCAAGACAGAACTGATGATCCAGGAGGCACTGGAGGAGCTGATGCGGGGCAGAGCCACCATTATCATCGCCCATTGCCCATCGACTCTCCACCATCCGAAACGACCGACTGCATCCTGGTGCTGGAGGAGGGCCGGGTCGTGGAGCAGGGTACTCATCAGGAGCTCCTGGCGCAGGGCGGACTGTATGCACGCCTCCTGGAGATGCAAGCCACTGAGGCTGCAAGGGACGCGGAAATGCTGATAGAAGCATGAGGGAGGCCGGACCTCCTCGGGGCTCCAAGAAACGATGGGATCCACTCGTTACATACGGAGGACGGACCGCGGCTCCCGTCCAGGGGTGTTGAAACCGGTACGCTCGGAGCCTTGAGGCTGTTCAGATGCAGCGAGGACATATTGAGAAATCCAACTGATAGATAGGAACACACCGTCGGTCGAAGGTCTCCGCGGAATCGCTTGATCACAACATCATCCTGCTGGAGATACTTGTGATATTGTGTTTAATTGGTTATAGTTGCTTTTAGCTGTCTGCCGGGATATAATCAGGGTGGAGGTGCTGAAGGTGGCGGAAGACAAGACTCTTATGACCGCACAGGCACTGGCTGAGGCCCTTGATCTATCAGTGGAGACGATTTGGAGGTACACCAGAGAGAACACAATTCCCCATGTCCAGCTGGGAAGGCGCCAGTACCGATATCGGCTTGATGAAGTATTGTCCACGCTAAATGCCCCCGCAGTCCGCGAAAAAGACGCTAATCACGGAAAGAGCTTAGAAGGTAATCTTACCTACGATGACTACCTGAATTTGCCCGAGGAACCCGGACACCGCTTCGAGGTTCTCGACGGAGTTTTGGTCAGGGAACCCTCACCCAGCGTCATACACCAGCAAGTGTCCGGACGCATATATCAAGTTCTGATCAACTATTTCCGAAACAATGACCCTGAAGGAAAAGTTTTCTATGCGCCCCTGGACGTAACTCTCGGTGAGACAACCGTAGTACAACCCGATCTGCTCTACATATCCTCACGACAGACGCAGTTGATCTTACAGACACGAATTGATGGCCCTCCCTCACTGGTGATCGAAATTCTGTCGTCCTCGGATCCGCGCAAAGATCGACTGCAGAAGATGCAGATCTATCAGGACGCTGGGGTATCACACTACTGGATCATTGATCCGGAGCAGAGGACGATGGAGTGCCTCGCCCTTCGGGAGGGTACTTACGGGATTGTCGAGGGGGGAATGGATGACGAGGTGGTCAGTCCTCCAGATTTCCCGGGGTTGAGCGTGGACCTCAAACTTCTCTGGCAATAGAGACAAGGCCAGACACCACAAATCCCACCGCAACCAACCCCGGTGGTGACAAATGATCACACCATGTAAGTCGTTAACTCGCTCTGGCTTGCGGTTCTGTCCCGTTCCGTCAGACGACGGGCTACCTAGGGCGACAGCTGCACCTCGCCCCATTGGCATGCAACGAATCGACCCACGTGTTACGATCCCGCAGTTTACCAGAACGAACTGCGATCATCTGTACTGCCCTGGACGAACAGGGAAACAGGAAGAAGGAGCGAATTAGTTGTGCGAGATCCCAGGATTCACCCAGGTACCGCTGGAGACATCATCGGATCGGTGTATGAACAGCGCCCGATCAAGAGGAAGGATTTTTCGCTCTTTGACCCGGGCTGCCGGTTCACCGACGATATGGTGCTCACCGTCGCGCTCGCGGAGGCGATCCTGTCGGGCCGGTCGTATGGGGAAACGATCCGGGAGTTCGGGCGGCGCAGCATACGGGTGTATTTACGAACCATCCCTGAACCGCCGGATGCGGACCCGCATGTCCGGTGGTGTGGGGGGACGGCGGGGGTGACCCCGCCTCCTACCCGATTGCAGACCGGTCGCTGGGCCTCAAGAGCGGATGTGACCGGTTGATCAGACGAGTTTCGCCGGGATGTGAGCCCGAGGCATGTCCGCAAGGGGACCATCCCTCGCCCTGCCTCCCATGATCCCGGGGCGCCGCAGATTGGATTGCAGCCCCTTTTGCCAGTATAATAGTAAATGTTGGTGGCTTGCGGATTACTGCCTCCGTGCCGGTCTGTACCGGGCCGGGGGTGCAGTTGAAAACTGATAGTGAACGAATGGGGTGGATTGGGCCTTGAACATGAGTAGAGAGGATGTCGAGGCGGTGGCCCGGCTGGCGCATCTGCGCCTGTCGGAGGATGAGGTCAGGGGACTGCAGAAGGATCTCGGTGCGATCCTGGAGTACATAGGGCGCCTGGACGAGCTGAAGATCGACGACCTGCCTCCCCTGTTCAACCCGGCGGCTCCCGGCAGCAATGTCTGGCGTGACGACGAGGTCCAGGACGCCGGGGTGGCGGGAAGCTTTCTCCGCGGCGTCCCGGAGGTGGTTGAGGGACACCCGAGGGTCCCGCGGGTGGTAGCCCGATCCGGGGAGGGAGCGCGGTGAGTGAACTCACGGGGCTCGGTCTTTGTGAACTGAGAGAACTGGTGGTGGCCGGAGAGGTCACGCGGGAGGAGATCATCGAGGAGTTCGTGAAAAATATCGAGGCGGCGGACGGTGAACTGGGGTGTTTTCTGTCAGTCGACGGGGAGCGGGCGCTGCAGGCAACCACCGGGGACGGGGACTGCCCGGGTTCACTGGAGGGGGTGCCCTATGCGATCAAGGACAACATGTGTGTCGACGGGACCCTCACCACATGTGCTTCCCGCATGCTGGCGGATCACCGCCCCCCCTATGATGCCACGGTGGTGACGCATCTGGACCACCAGGGAGCCGCCCTCCTGGGAAAGACCAACATGGACGAGTTCGCCATGGGCTCGTCCACCGAGAGCTCGGCGGTGGGGATCACTCGAAACCCCTGGGATCTGACGAGAGTCGCCGGCGGGTCGAGTGGGGGATCGGCCGCCGCCGTGGCGGCGGGCCTTGTGCCGGTGGCCCTGGGTTCGGACACCGGCGGATCCATACGCCAGCCGGCCTCCTTTTGCGGCGTCGTGGGCATGAAGCCCACCTACGGTTCTGTGTCACGTTACGGTCTGATCGCCTTCGGTTCGTCCCTGGATCAGATCGGACCCTTCACCCGCTCGGTGCAGGACTGTGCAGCGGCCCTGGATGTCATGGTCCGACAGGACGGCCGGGACAGCACCTCGGTGCAGCATCCAGACGAGGGCAGGTTCCTGAGCGGGGTGGCGGATGTCGATGGACTGGAGGGCGTGCAGATCGGGATGCCCCTTGAATACGTGGGTGAGGGTGTGGATTCGGAGGTTAGAGAGGTCGTGCTGAGGGCAGCCGAGGTCTTTTCCTCCCTGGGTGCCCGGGTGCGGGAGTGTTCGCTTCCCAGCACCGGCTATGCCCTGCCGAGCTACTACATCATCGCCTCGGCGGAGGCCTCCTCGAACCTGGCCCGGTTTGACGGGGTCCGCTTTGGCTACCGGGCCCCCGGTGAGAACATGGAGGACCTCTACCGCAATACGCGGGGGCAGGGGTTCGGCCGGGAGGTCAAGAGGCGGATCATGCTGGGAACCTTCGCCCTGAGTGCCGGGTACTACGACGCCTATTACCTCAAGGCGGCCAGGGTCCGGCAGCGGATTGCCCGGGAAATGCTGACGGCCCTCGAACGGTTTGACCTGCTGCTATCGCCGACCTGCCCGACGCCGGCCTTTTCCCTGGGAGACCGGGTGGACGACCCCCTCTCCATGTACATGGCCGATGTCTGTACGATTCCGGCCAACCTGGCCGGGATCCCGGCGATCTCGGTCCCGGGAGGTCTCGCCTCGGGTCTTCCCGTCGGGATCCAGCTCATGGCCGCGAGATTTGCTGACCTGGACGTTCTGAGGGCTGCAGCGGCCTTTCAGAGCGCCACCGACCACCACCGGCGGAGACCTCCGCTGCCTGCTGCTGCCGGGGAGGTGTGCGGATGATGAACGCGGAACAGGTCCTGATCGGGCTGGAAATTCATGTGGCGCTGGCGACAGAGAGCAAGATGTTCTGCTGCTGTCGCACTGCCTTCGGCCACCCGCCCAATACACAGGTCTGCCCGGTGTGCCTGGGCCTTCCGGGATCCCTGCCGGTTCTGAACCGGAGGGCCGTGGAGCTGGGGTTGATGGCCGCCCTGGCCCTGGAGGCCGAGATCCACCCCGACATGCAGTTTGAGCGCAAGAACTATCACTATCCGGATTTGCCCAAGGGGTATCAGATCAGCCAGTACGCGGCTCCCATGGCAGAGAGGGGGCAGATGACCTTCACGACCGCCGACGGCGACGATGAGACCGTTCGCATCAGGAGGGTCCACCTGGAGGAGGATGCGGGGAAATCGATCCACGTCGCCGATGGGACCCTTCTCGATTTCAACCGCTGCGGGGTTCCCCTCGTGGAAATCGTCACCGAACCGGATCTCCATGCGCCCGCAGAAACCCGGGCCTTTCTCGAGCAGCTCCGGGCGCTTCTTCACCGCATCGGTGTCTCGGCGGTGAGGATGGAGGAGGGAGAGCTGCGCTGTGATGTCAACATCAACCTGGTCGGTTCCGGGGGTGGCACCGAGATAACCGAGGTCAAGAACCTCAGCTCCTTCCGGGGCGTTGAGAGGGCCCTTAGGCATGAGGTGGCCCGGCACCGGGAGGCGGCGAGATCGGGAGATCGCCTTCACCACGAGACCCGCCACTGGGATGAGACCCGCGAGCTGACGGTGCCGGCGCGCACCAAGGAGGAGTCTCACGACTATCGCTATTTCCCCGATCCCGATCTCCCGCGGGTGACCCTGCAGAGGGCCTGGGTGGACGAGATCGATTCGAGGATACCGGAAAGGCCCCGCGACAGGAGGTTGAGGCTTCAGAGGGAGTACGGTCTGAGCGGCTACGATGCCGGAGTCCTCGTGGGTGATGAGCACCTGGCCGATTTCTTCGAGGAGGCGGTGTCCGAGGGGGCAGATCCCAAGGGTGCAGCCAACTGGGTCATGGGGGACATAGCCGCATATGTCAACGCCCACGGTGTGAGCCTCAGGGACCTGCCGGTGGCACCGGCGGATCTGGCCGCACTGCTGCAGATGATCGATGAGGGTCAGATCAGCGGAAAGATCGCCAAGGATGTGTGGGTGATAATGGCCGGAGAGGGCGGCAGTCCCGATGACATCGTCAGGCAGAGGGGGCTGGCCCAGATCAGTGATGACACGCTGCTGGAGGAGCTGGCGGCGGAGGTCATCAGGGAGAACCCAGCCGTGGTGCGGGATTACCTGGGCGGCAGGGAGAAGGCCATCGGCTTCCTGGTGGGGCAGATCATGAAGAAGACGCGGGGGAAGGCCAACCCCCGGCTGGTCAACGGCAAACTAAGGGAGGCCCTGGAGCGGCTCAGAGGGAGGGAAGACGATGCGGATTCTGGTTCTCAGTGACACCCACATCCCCCACAGGATGGAGCGGCTGCCCGGCGGGGTGGTGAGTGCTCTCGAGTCGTCGCCGGATCTGATCCTGCACGCCGGTGACCTGGTGGGTGTGGAACTGGTCTGTTCCCTGGGCGAGTATGCTCCCCTGAAGGCGGTGGCCGGAAACATGGATCCCGAAGAACTGAAGCGAACCCTGCCCCGGTTGAGGGAACTGGACTGTGCAGGGTTCTCTGTGGCGATGATGCACGGCGACGGGTTGGAGGGGGATCTCCCTGCGGCTCTGATCCGCCACTTCCCGGGGGCGGACGTCATCGTGTCGGGCCACACCCACAGGCCGCACCTGGCCAATGTCGATGGGACCTGGCTGTTCAACCCGGGTTCGCCCACCGATCCCCGGGGTGGGACACCGCCGAGCTTCGGCTGGCTGGACCTGTCCGGCGGCACCTGCCGGTTATCGCTGCAGGCCCTCGCCTGAAAGGAGAGGCGGCCCCAATGCAATATGAAGCGATCTTCTTTGACCTGGACGGGACGCTGATCGGCCTGAATGCGGACGAGTTCGTCCCGGCCTATCTTGATCGCATCGGCAGGTGGGTCTCGACGCGGATGGATCCCGGGCCCTTTTTGCGCCGGCTCGGCGCATCCACGGAGGCGATGCTCCAAAGCGATGATCCGGAGCGGACCAATGAGGAGGTCTTCCTGGAGCACTTCCTGCCGGGGATGCCGGGCCTGGACAGGGACGGGGCCCTGGAGCTCTTCGACCGCTTTTACGAGGAGGAGTTCCCCGGTCTCCGCCGCTTCTGCCGCCCTCTTGGCGGGGCATCGGATGTGGTGAAGACCCTGCGCGAGTCCGGATTGCTTCTGGTGCTGGCGACCAACCCGGTGTTCCCCCGCACGGCCATCGAGCAGCGGGTCCGCTGGGGCGGACTGGACCCGGAGGATTTTGACCACATCACCAGTTACGAGAACTCCCGTCATTGCAAACCCAGTCTGCAGTACTATCGAGACCTGGTGCAGCTGCTCGGGATTTCGCCCGGGAGGGCCCTGATGGTGGGCAACGATCCCTGGGAGGACATGGTGGCCGGACAGGCGGGGGTCGACACCTTCCTGGTGGACGGATACGTCGTCAGGCGGCCCTGCGAGGTGGCCTTCACCCCGACCTACCGGGGTTCACTGGAGGAGGTGGTCTCCGCAGCCGGGTTGAGGGGCGGGGATTGGGCCCGGGAGGGTCCCGGTGGCGACCGGTGACGCCGTGGCGGTCTCTCATCCGCCTCCCTTCTATACCTCACGTGCGGCTCGATCCCTCCTCCCAGCCAGGGGCTGGGGCGATCAGGCGGGGCGGTGAGCAGATCGCCGGCGAAGGCTGTTTGGTGAAGGTAGCCGGCAACGGTCTCCCTCGCCAGCTCCGGGGTGTTGCAGTCGATACTGAGATGGGCCAGCAGTATGGCGCGGGTCTTGGAACTGACCATGCGCTGCAGTGATGCCCCGGCCTGGTCATTGGACAGGTGGCCGCAGTCGCCGAGTATGCGCCGGATCAGGGGGGCGGGGCGGCCCGATTCTCTCTCCAGCTGCACATCGTGATTGCTCTCGAAGACCAGGTAGGTGCTTGCACGCAGGGCGGAGATCATTCCCGGATCGACGGTGCCCAGGTCCGTCACCAGCGCAAGGGTCTCGTCACCGAAGGCGAAGCGGAATCCCAGGGGCTGGGCGGCATCGTGGGACTTCCTCAGGCCCACCACCTCGAGATCTCCCACCCTGATGGTCTCGTTGGGACCCAGGGGGTGGTGAGGGGGCTCGGCCGGAATCTTCATCTTTCGCCAGGTCCGGGGCGCGCTGAACAGGCGGTCTGTGCCGTAGCGGATGTGAAAGGGGTACCTGATGTTGAACGCCTGGCTGTGATCGCTGTGTTCGTGGGTGATGAAAATGGCATCGATCTGGTTGGGATCCACATTGATGTCGTTGAGAAACCTCTCCATGCGGCGGAGGCGGACGCCGTAGTCCACCAGGACCGTTGTGCTGCCGGCGCTGACCAGGTAGGCATTGCCGTGACGACTGGAACTCGACAGGGAGCAGAAGCGCAGCCCGCACAGAGTGGATGATGACATGGTGAGGTTCCCCCTCCCACTACACCCGAGGGTATCATCAAGGGGGCCGGGTGGCAATTCCCAGTTGAAAAAGATTCTCAATTACAATACACTGAATGAGAACTGATCTCATTGGACTCATCGGGAGGCGATCGATTTGGATCTCATCCATGTGACCATCCTGGGTTTGATCGCAGGGGTGGTCGGAACGGGCGCCGGGGGACTGATCGCAGTTCTCACCCACAGGCGGGCGAAGCTGCCCCTGGGCATGCTGCTGGGGTTTTCCGCCGGAGTCATGCTGGCGGTGGTCTTTCACGAGCTGATCCCCGAGGCCCTGGAGGACGGTGGATTTGGCCCGGGGATGTTCGGCCTGATCATCGGCGTGTTGATGATGCTGTCCCTCGACCGGCTGCTTCCTCACATCCACCTGTCCGCCAATAGCGGAAATACCAGACACCAGAATGATCTCGTCCGCACTGGTCTCCTGTTGGGGCTGGGCATTGCCCTGCACAACTTCCCCGAGGGGCTCGCCATCGGAACCAGTTACGCCTTCGATGCAACGGTGGGCTACAGCATCGCCGCGGTCCTTGCCCTGCACAACCTCCCCGAGGGGATGGCCATGGCGATACCGCTGTCTGCCGGGAACATATCGTCCATTAAGGTATGGGGATACACCCTCCTCGCAGGTGTGCCCATGGGGTTGGGAGCGCTGCTGGGGGGGTGGATCGGGACCATTTCGGGTACGTTCCTGGGCGTCGGCCTGGGTTTTGCCGCCGGTGCGATGCTGTACATCATCTGCCATGAGCTGATACCGGGCGCCCAGAGGAGCAGCAGGGGATACATGGCCACCTTTGGCATCGTACTCGGAGTTCTGCTCGGCATCGCTCTGCTTGGTCACTGACCGCCTAGACCCGGCTGATGCCGCCGATGACATACTTGACCAGAGACATTTTTTTTATGCTGGGCTTCCCCTGTCGCCCCGTGACCATGTGGTAGTGGCCCGCCGCCTCGAATATGTCCCTGAAGGTGTCCAGGGATTCCCGGCTGGCCAGGTCGCGCAGGATGAAGGACACCGTCAGGTGTCCCGGGGGAGAAAGAGGGTACACCTCCACCAGAACGTGGTCCAGGGTCGGTCCGGGGCTCAGCAGGACCTGGATCTTCTGATCACCGAAGTAGGTGGGTGTGCCGTGGCTGAAGGTGCGCTGTCCGTCCTGGGTGGCCTCCAGCAACCTGAGCACCGATGATTCCCTCTCCCGATCCGGGCAGTCGAGCATGACCACCGGGGTGCGTATGTCTGTGTAGATGATGCCCAGTTCTACGCCGATGCCCTTGAGATCCTCGCCGGTGAGCAGCTGACGGTCCCCCGCGCTGTCAGACAATTCTCCCACCCCCCAGCGTACAAGTTACCAGAGATTCACTGGAACTGTAAAGTTGAGGCCGGGGAGTTCGACTTCGCAGCTTATGGGAAATGGGTTGCAGAGAGGATTGGGACTGCGGGTATAGAACATACTTAGATAGATGGTAGATATGCCAGATGCAGGTTGCTGCTTGAGACTTAGTTCTCCGTTGGGGGGCTTTAGAGGTGAAGATTGCGTTTTTCAATGACACCTATCATCCCTATGTCAGCGGGGTCATCGCTGCCATGGATCGCTTTACCCGTTCCCTGAAGGAGTCCGGCCATGAAGTGGTGCTGGTGGTTCCGGGACACTGGACTCCACCGTGGAAAGAGGAGCCCAGTGAGGATGTTCACGAACTCCCATCGATCCGGGTGCCCGGGTTTGATGGCCTGCGGATCGGTACACCCCTGCTGGCCGAGGGTCACCTCACCGTTGGAGCGAGGATGGACCGGGACATCGATGTGGTCCATGCCCATTCTCCCTTCATCGTCGGGCGCGTCGGGGCCCGCCTGGCGGAAAAGAGAGAGGTGCCGCTGGTGTTCACCTGTCACAGCATATACCCGCGCTATTCAGACTACGTTCCCCTGGTCTCGGACCTGGCGGCGGATGTAATTCAGGAGTACGTGGCGGAGTTCTGCGCCTTCTGTGACGTCATTCTGGCTCCCTCGCACTTCGTCAGGCGTACCCTGCGCATGTGGGGAGTCGATGGGCGCATCGAGATCCTCCCTTCCGGGGTTGATGTCGAGGAGGTTGGGAGGCTGCGCCGGAGGGTGGTGGGCGATGAGGCGAAGGTCCGGGCGGATCTGTGCGGACCCCTCGGGATCGATGATGAGTCCGACATTCTTCTGTTCGTGGGGCGGCTGGATACACAGAAGAACGTCGCCTTTCTGCTGGATGTCATGCAGAATCTCGACGGCGACCGGGCGGTTCACCTGGTTCTCGTCGGAGACGGACCGGCCCGGCATAACATATGCCAGTCAATCCTGGAGAAGGGGATCGACGATCGCGTTCATCTTGCCGGGAAGCTGGAATTCGATGAGGTGGTGAAGTGGTACTGCATTTCTGACCTGTTCTGTTTTCCGTCCACGACTGAGACCCAGGGCCTGGTCGTGGTGGAGTCGATGGCCGCCGGTCTGCCCGTTGTGGCCCTGTCCTCACCCAGCTCCAGGGAGATCATCACCAGCGGCGAGGACGGCGTCCTGACGCCGGATTCTGTAGGGCAGTTCTCGTCTGCAGTGAAGCGATTGCTCACTGATGACACCTGGTACCAGGCCATTGCTGACAGGGGGATCGACACGGCGGCCGAGTTCTCCCTCAGTCGTCTCACCGACAGGCTGCTCGACGTTTACCGGTCGGCCATCCATGCGAAGAGGAAGAGGGTGCGAACCTGACGCCCCGGCGGTTCGGCCGATCCCCTTGAACCTGAGGGCAGCATGGGACCCTCCAGCCCATTCTCCAGACTCCTCCCGACGGATCTCTCGGACCGGGAGGAGTTCTCATTCACGGAGCGAATATATTCATGACATGTATAGTCTGCTGGGCGTC
>PWUC01000042.1 GCA_003562655.1 Clostridia bacterium | reverse complement strand
TAGGTACCGACAGGGCTCCCCGAGATACCTGTACGTGGGGTGTTTCTTCGGGCTGTGGCTGGTCATGTCGATGGGTCAGCTCGTCATACAGATGGTGCTTCCGCGGTACCTTATCACCGTGATACCTGCAGTACGGGCGGGCGCGGTGATGGCCCTTTCCCAGGCCCTGCTGAACCTGGTGCGGGTGGCCGCCATCGTCGCCCTGCTCCCTGGTCTCTTCAGGAGCGAGGAAGGGCTCAGAACGTGATGCTCGCACGCACAGCTGTGTACACCGCCTTAGCCGTGGATATGCCGCGGCCGCCTGGAGAGAGGAGGTGGGCCGTCGGTGGTCAGCATCAGGCCTGAGTCCCCAGGGGAATACACCGCGGTGGCCGAGATACACGCCCTCGCTTTCGATGAGCAGCTGGATGCTTCGGAGGTGGTGCTCGTAGACGTCCACCGCCGGCATCCCGGGTTCGATCCGGAACTGTCCCTGGTCGCTGAATGGGGCGGGCGGCCGGTGGGCCACATCCTGCTCATTCCCCGCTTGCTGCGAGTGAAGGGTGTTACCCTCAGGGGCACCATTCTGTCGCCGCTGGGGGTTCTTCCCGAGCTTCAGCGGCGGGGCATCGGTGGGGCACTGGTGCGGGAGGCTCACGACAGGGCCCGCCGGCGTGGATACCAGCTGGTGGTGCTCACGGGGCATCCCGGTTACTACCCGCATTTTGGTTATCGGACCGCCATGTTCAGCTGGTCCGGAATCGCCATCCGGCGCGGCCACATTCCGCGGGAACATCCCGTGATCGACGAGCGGCGGGTGACCCCCGGAGACATCCCCCACCTGATGGACATGTGGCATCTCTGGTTTGACGACGTCGACCTGGCGGTCGTCCCTGGCGGTTCTGTCCTCGACTGGATAAGCCCGTCGCGGCAGGTCACCTCCTGTGCTGCCTGGATCGAGGATCGGCTCGTCGGTTATGTGCGTTACGATTCGGAGAGGATACGGGGTTTCCTTGCTGAAGGTCCCGAGGCGGCGGTGTGCCTGTTGTCCCACCTCGCCCGGAGGGTATCGGGCGGAGGAGACCACCTGGAGGTACCCGTTCATCCCGAGTCGCGAGCGTGCACGGGTCTGGCGATACCCTTCGAGAGCAGGCTCGAGACTCCGGATGCAGCGATGATATGCATACTGGATCGAAGAGAACGCGCCCTGGTGCAGTACTGCGCTGAATTGGAGGAGGGTAGCCGCTCCCCGGGACTGGTGGTGTGGCCCGTGGAATACGATGTATGCTGATCACCTCCACGGGGTGGCACCACGAAACAGGGCTCACCTGCTGCAATGCCGCTGTTACGCGTGTCCCCGGGCGCCGGACCGAAGGTTGAAGGCGAGGATCCAGGCGCCGGCCACCCCGGCAGCAGCGCCGAAGAGCTGTCCCTGCGTGAGGAACCGCGCCAGGTATCCCAGGAGCACGGGAGAGAGGCTCATCCCCAGGTACTTCATGGTGTTGAACAGAGCTACCACGAAGCCTGCCAGTTCCTCGGGGGGCGCAGCCGTGGCCTCGTGGTATATGGCGGGCTGCACGACCCCCATACCGGATCCGAAGATGAGGAGGCTGATGACCACCCCGGAGGGGGCAGCCCACAAGGGGAGGGATATCAGTGCGCAGACGATCAGGCCGAACCCCAGGGTCAGTTTGCTCCTCGGGGCGACCAGGTCGTCGATGACATGGGCCCGTGTGGCCACAAAGGCGGAAAGAAGGGCCTGAAACGACAGGAAACTACCGGCGGCGACCTCGCCCAGGGAATGACCGTACACGAGGAACAGGGGCAGGAAGGTGACCATGGCATATAGCAGGAAATACAGCACGAGTGCGTGGGCGAAGGTCTCCCGAACTCTCTGGATGCTAAGCGCCCTCACCATGGACCCCAGGTACTGGCGGGCATCGTCCAGGATCTTGATCTGGTCCTGTCCCACCGGACCGGTTTCCGGGATGAACACCGCGAAGAGACCCGCCAGGACGAGGGAGAAACCGTACATCCAGAAGGGGTAGCGCCAGTCCACGGCAGCGAGGGTTCCACCCAGAAGGGGTATCAGGACCGCGCTCGCCGATATGGTGCCCGTCAGGTAGCCGATCATTTTCAGCCGCAGCTTCCGATCAGCGTACCAGTCCCTGATCACGGTCATGGCCACCGGGATCAGTCCGGCTATGCCGATACCCTGGATGAAGCGGAAGAGGAGAAGCACGCCGAAGCTGGGCGCAGAGGCGCACAGGACACCGAAGATGCCGTCTACCAGTAGGCAGCCTATCGCCACCCGCCTCCGTCCCAGCCTGTCCAGCAGCAGCCCGATCACGGGGAGCGCTGCTGCTGCGGACAGGGTGTACACGCTCAGGACCAGGCCCGCGGACCCCTCCTCTATCCCGAAGGGCTCGATGAGGGAGGGCAGACCGGGCGCCACCAGTGCTCCACCCATGACGCCGAACGCTCCCATCGAGAGGAGGACCCAGAGACCCCACCGGGATTTCGCCTGTCGGTGACCCTTAGACATGGCATCAGCTCCCCTGCTGTCGCTCATTCACACAGCTTATCATCTTGAGGATTACCCGCGCACGCTGTGTATCCAGGCGTCGCATTCAGGGGTGATACACCAGGAGAGGGCTGGATCCCGAGCGAAAGGTCAGATGAGCGAGGTGCGAGGCGAGGGGGAGATCAGCATTCCTTCGCTGCTGACAGTGAGGATAGTGGGCAATCTGCCGCCCGGTACATCCCTCTGTCGTCTCCAGGGAGCCGCTGC
>PWUC01000053.1 GCA_003562655.1 Clostridia bacterium | reverse complement strand
TGCTCCGGGGTCCATTCGCCGGTACGGACAGGTGGGTCTTTCACCTGGCGCCCACTCTCTGCACTGCCCTGCTCCCGGTTACTAGTCCCCATCATCGCGCAGATATCAACATCGCTGGCATAAAGATTATCCTTTTTGTATCATGAAAAGTGTTCCCCGTCAATCGCATAGTCGCGAAGGGAGAAAAGCCCATGGGAAAACTCAACATCCAGGCGATGACCCTGGGCGCCCTGGCTACCAACTGCTACCTGGTATCCGATCCGGAAAGCGGCCAGGCCGTGATCATCGATCCCGCAGCTCCCTCTACCCAGCTGACCGGGGCCTGTGAGAGCCACGGGATCCAGCTCATCGTTCTGACCCACGCTCACGCAGACCACATCGGTGGCGTCTCCTCTGTCCATCGATCAACCGGTGCACCCGTGTGCCTGCACTCGGAGGATCTTGCGCTTTACTCGGACCCCGTAGCCAACCTCACCCAGTTCACAGGGGCAGAATTGGATCTGCCTGAGGTAGACTGCATTCTGGCCGACGACGACAGGATACGGGTCGGCGGGCACATCCTGCGCGTCCGGCACACGCCTGGCCACACCCCGGGCAGCATCATCCTTGTGGGCAGCGGTGTTGCCTTCACCGGAGACACCCTCTTCGCCGGGTCCATAGGGCGCACAGACCTGCCGCGGGGTTCTCATTCCCAGATCGTACAGAGCCTGCAAGGCAACATAAAGAACCTCCCCCCGAAGACCATCATATACCCCGGACACGGCCCCAAGACGGACATGGATACAGAGTTGAGGACCAATCCCTTCCTGCAGTGAGGATCCGCAGCGATGGCGCCCGGTCGAGGCAAAGGACTCCAGCAGCGAGGGCATGCAGGCCGGGCGCGACAGGCCCTGGACCCGGGGCACAGGATTCAGGCCCCCACAGGGGGCGCGGACCTGCAGGGGCAAAATCGTCTCCAGGGGACGGCAGGGGACGTACTGCACCGAACTGCAGTCTATTCGCCCATGTTATCGAGAGTGGCGAAGGCGATACTGGAGGCGTGGTCGGCCACTCTTTCCAGGTTGGAAAGCATATCGAGGAAGACGACGCCCGATTCGGGATAGCACTCGCCGCTGTTGAGCCGCGCTATGTGGCGAATGCGGAAGCTCTCCTCCATGTTGTCAACGCTCTCCTCGGCATCCACAATCGCATCCGCCACCTCCAGGTTCTGGGAGTCCTCGATGAGAGCCCTGGCCATGTCCAGGGTGTGTTTGACCTTGCTGTATATCTCATGGGCATCGGCGATGGCATGATTGGAGAAGGGCAGGCGGTTGTCAAACTTCACCTGGGCGAGTTCCACCACGTTCTCTGCATGATCACCGACCCGCTCCACGTCATGGACTATGTTCATCAGGGCGTTGAGTTCCAGGGACAGCTCGGGCGTCAGATCCCGGCGGGACAGGCGTACCAGGTAGCGGGTGATGGCAGTCTCCAATTCGTTGACCACTTCCTCCTTCTTCATGGCGCTCTCGACCTTCTGCCGGGTGCCGTCAAAAAATGCGTCCATGGCATCATCGAGGGTCTCCGCGGCGAGGTCCGCCATGCGGCGCAGCTCACGCCGCACCTGAACTGTGGCCATCTCTGGTGCATCGAGCAGGCTGTCCGACAGATATTGGGGCCCGTATCGCAGCTCCACGGCTTCCCCCGGAATGAGGAAGGTCACAAGCCTGGCCAAAAAATATATGAAGGGCAGCTGAAGGAGGGTGTTCAACGTGTTGAAGAGGGTGTGGGAGTGGGCGATCTGACGCATGGGTTCGGCGACAGCACCCTGGATGATGGAGGCAAAGACGGGCATGATGATGAAGAAGATGATGGCGCCCACGAAGTTGAAGAAGGTGTGGCTGAGGGCCGCTCGCCTGGCGCTTATGGAGGTTCCCAGGCTCGCCAGCAGTGCAGTTATCGTGGTTCCGATGTTGTCTCCGATGAGGATGGGAAGGGCCATCGGCAGGGTAATGACGCCCTGCGCGGCAAATCCCTGAAGGATGCCGATCGTGCCCGAGCTGGACTGGAGCACCGCAGTCATGACCACCCCGACGAGCAGCCCCCAGATGGGGTGATCGCCCATGGCCAGCATCAGGTTCTGAAAACCGTGCTGGTATCGTAGGGGCGCGACGGCATCCTGCATGATGGAAAGACCCAAAAACAGGATGCCGAATCCCAGGATGCACTGTCCGATGCTTTTGGGCAGCCTCCGCTGTGAGAACAGCATGGTGAAGGAACCGAGGGCTATGGCAGGAAGGCTCAGGTCCGTCAGGTTGAAGGCGATCAGCTGGGCCGTAAAGGAAGTGCCAATGTTGGCTCCCATGATGACTCCAATAGCCTGAGGCAGCGTCATCAGCCCCGCATTCACCAGCCCCACCACCATCACGGTGGTGGCACTCGAGGACTGAACGCCTATGGTCACGATTGCACCGGTGAGGACGCCAAGAACAGGATTTGAGGTCAGTCTTCCCAACAGGGAACGCAGTTTGGGACCCGCCGCCTGCTGCATGCTCTGACTCATAAACCGTATGCCGAACAGGAACATGCCCAGACCGCCAAAGAAGCTCAGCAACATACCGGCATCAATGTTCATACATGACCCTCCCGGAACGAAAGGACGTCTACCTCGGCACCCCCCTGCCCATAGATGCTCCACCTAGTACAATATCACTTGTCCCCGCTGCTGATGAAGACCCGACGCCCATCAATCTACATAATAGCAGGGGCAGGTGGCCCCGATAAGGTAAAGAT
>PWUC01000057.1 GCA_003562655.1 Clostridia bacterium | reverse complement strand
TTCAACTGACGGTCTGAATACTCGGGAACACTTCGACGCACCTCTCCCAGAAGCTTGGCTGCAAACGTGTCGGTGATTAGGCCTTCCGCCAGTGCTCGGTGCACAAGGAGCCTGAGCCTTCTGGGTTTCTCCGCGGGAACACCGTTGGGTTCACAGGTTCGCCAGCTCATCGATGAAAGACGTCGGAAAAGTGCACTGTACGTATCAGCGCTAATGATGTTCAGATCGTGCGCACGACGAATCCACGACTGGATGCTGACTCCGTACTCCTGCTTCAGAAGCAACAGCTCTTCAAAGCTGAGATTCTCTCTCCTCGGTCCCAGTTCAGAAAGCGCGGCCTCCCTCGGGATCAGAAAGGCTGCCGCGAACCGATTCGCGACCACCTCAATGAGGGATTGCTCCTCCACCTGCAGAACGAGGTGCCCCAGTTCATGGGAAAGACTGAACCGCTGACGATCACCAGGCATGTCCCCGTTGAACGCAATGATGGGCTCCTCCCCGTTGACCCAGCAGGAGAACCCGTCAAATCCGGGGATGCCACGCACCTCAACTACTTTGACACAGTTGTCCTCCAAACGCCCGGTCAGATCGCCAACGGGACCAGCGCCCAGATTCCACCGACTGCAAAGCCTCTGCGCGGCGCACTCTGCGTCCTCCTCACTCGTCACGGAATACCTGGGCAGATCACAGTCTAGCGCAAAATCTTCAGGGAACACTTCCTCGATCGACATGTACTTCTCTACAGCGTTTACCACTTCCGCTTCCAACTGTCTTTGTGATTTCATCCCTAGACGTGAGTGCTTGCGGTAAGTAGCCCGGAGTTCCCGTACCCTCGTTTCCTTGAAAAAGAACTCTATCTCAGTTGACAGGGCACGCGCAATTCGCATGAGAGTACTCGGTCGCGGCTGCGCCAGGCCGCGTTCAAACTTGGACACGGCTGTGGCAGAAATACCCACGCTTTCGGCAACAGCTCGTTGTGACATACCCTTCATAGAACGTGCCAGTTTGATGCGCGAGCCAATGTCCAAGACCATCACCCCTCATTCCGATTTATATTATGCCTACAACCTATGCTCATGTAAACTACTGGTTTATTTTCTTGAATGCACTAGTAGGCGCTTCCCAACACTGCCGGATACGGGCGTCGTATACAACACCTCATGCACGTTGACGAAGGAGTAGGTAGCAGTGGGTCATGGAGAGCATCTTCTGTGTTCCCCCGGGCATCAAGGTCTAGAGCCGAATTGAGCGTGGGCTCCTGCCATGGATGAAGGCCCTCTGTTTGAACCGAGAAGCATATACACGCCTACCGGGGTATATTTCACCAGTCTGCCCCAGTTGTGCGTGCGAACAGGTCTATCAGATGATGCTTCGTTGTGGTCAGGGGTTCGTACTCAATGATGCCCGGACCAGCCTGCTGATCCCTGTCCTTTAGGCAGCCCCTCGATCCACCGCGAAAACGCAGGCTTCACTCGATGACTTTCGCCTCGGTGTCCACCGTGATGATCTCTGGTTCAGAGCTCCGAGTCACGTCCTGCGATGGTCGTCGCATCCTGGGGCCTTGACCACACTTGCTCGAGGTCTATAGACAGTTTCGGGAAGTCTGGATGTGTGAAGGTCTGCCCGTCCATGCCAGCTGCCGCTACGTAGTAACGGCCATCGGCCAAGGTAAAGGCCTCGATGGTGCTGTCCTCAGGATCGACAATCCAGTAGTGCTCAACACCGGCCCTGCGGTAAATCTCCATCTTGTGAACCCGATCCCTACGACGGTTTTGGGAAGACAGGATCTCCACGATAAGTGCCGGAACACCCTGCACCCGCACCTCCCCCACAATCTGTGAATCCTTGCCGGGCACATAGAAAAGATCAGGTTGCACAACATCGCGGTCGGACAGGCTGACGTCCAGGGGCGCACCGAAGACCTCTCCCTGAGGATCCGAGGCGGCAAAATGGTCGACCAGGGCCTGCTGCAGACGTCTGGACACCCGTTGATGATGAACAACAGGTGAAGGTTCCTTCACGAGCCAGCCGTCCAGCACTTCCAGCTTGTACCCGGGTTCCTCGGGGAGCCCTGCGTAGTCCTCATACGTGAGAGGCCCCGCGGTCCCGTATCGTGCCGACATCTCCCTAACCGGGATGTCAGCCTTGCGCTGGAGGGCTTGAACAACCGCCAATGCATCGTAACGGTACTGTCTGGAGCCCAGCTGAATGAAGGGGATCCTCTTCTCACGAGTGTACCGCCAGACGGTTTCCACTGAAACCCTGAGCTCCTTCGCGAGCTCCTCTGCCGTGAGCAGATTGGGACAGTTCATGGTAGTTCAGCTCCCGGTCACATTGTACCAACACGTTGCATGTAAAACAAGCGACACACCACCCAACACAAGTAGTGACAGCTGGGTGACAACCGGCGTCAGCAACTGATGCAACGCGACCGCCATCTGAACAATGACAGCACTTCAATCGCCTGGCTGCTCCCACAGCTCGCAGCTCTGCGGCAATATCCTTCAATCGCAGGGATGAAAAAGAGCGGGCAGCTGAATTCTTCGACGGCATCGATACCGGAACAGTTGTATGTGGGAGGATCAGCCCTGCGCAAAAGAACACTGGATAGGCCAGCTGCAGCTCACATCCGGACAGTCCAGAAGAACCATCAGCCTTCGGTCATGGCGTAACGCCCCGACATCATCAGGTCGCAGCATGCCGACAGGCAGTACGGGCCGGTTATGCAGTCAGCCGGCCCGTCCAATAGCCTGAGTTTGATCAGTCAATGCCTTCCTCGTCATCATCGCCTATCATATCCTGCGTCACCGCGGCCAGATCCAGCACCACATCAGAGACATAAATCGGAACACCATGTCTGACCGCCAGAGCAATGCCGTCACTCGGCCGTGCATCAACCTCCAGCGTTCCTCTGTCAGTTTCGATGTCGAGCTGGCCGATGAAGGTCTCACCACGCATGTCGTGAATCAAGATCCGCCGCAGCGACCCTCCCAGGCGACTTATGAGGTTCATCATCAGGTCATGCGTCATGGGGCGAGGTGGGGTAACCTCCTCGGCCGCCATGGCGATGGACGTAGCCTCGGCGAAACCGATGGCCAGAATGAGCATGCGCTCACCGTCCACCTCCCGCAGCACGAGCACATTACCGTCCCCGCGCGGGGCCATGCCTACTGTTATCAGATCCATCTCTATCATCGACAGCCCCTCCCCTCAAGTCCTAGGTCCTGGGGTTGCGCATGTATATGATACGCAGACCCTCCAGCGTCAGGTTTGGATCCACCTCATCTACTCTCTTGCACTCGGGCGCTATGAGTCCTGCCCAACCCCCTGTGGCAATTATTCGCCGTGCCTTTCCGATCTCCCCCTCGATTCTCTCCACCACAGCATCAATGGAGCCAGCAAAACCGTAAATGATTCCCGCACGCATACTCTCCACGGTATTTCTCCCCACTGCCCTGACCGGTCGCGAGAGGTCAATCCGGGGAAGACGGGCAGCGTGCTCAAACAGGGCCTCCGTAGATATGCCCACTCCGGGAAGGATCGCTCCGCCCGCGTAGTTGCCGTCGGCCGACACAACATCAAAGGTGGTGGCGGTACCGAAATCCACCACGATGACCGGTCCCCCGTACCGGCTCTGTGCCGCCACGGCGTTCGCGATGCGATCGGCCCCAACTTCCCTCGGGTCCTCGTAGCGGATATCGATCCCGGTCCTCACCCCGGGGGCCACCTGCAGGGGCTCAATGCCGATATACCTCCCGCACATCCTTTCAAAAGGCTCCGTGAGGGGAGGCACCACCGACGCATAGATGATGGCATCTATATCAGAAAGAGTGACTCCATTGCTGTTCAACAGTGCCCGCATGTTTATTCCCAGGTCGTCGGCGGTCGCCGATGTAAAGGTTGACAACCTCCACCGGTGAACCAGTCTCTCACCCGCAAAAAGGCCCAGGGTGGTGTTGGAATTTCCTATGTCCACAGCAAGGATCAAACCCCTACTCCCTTCTCCAGGTGGTGCGACCCTCCAGTGCATTATACAACATAAGCGTCAACAACACTGCAACAGCAGCTTCTGGGAGGCCGTGCACCACCGCGACCACCGCACTCGCAGTCGGAGGCAGGATCCCTCGCAAGGTGATCAGGCCCAGGACGCCCACCGTGTTCGTCAGACTGCCAGCCAGGGCTCCGGCAATCACAGGAGCCCTCTTTCCCGACAGAAGGCGGAGGAGGAAATAGGTCACCGCGGCAGCGGCCGGGAGGAAGTAGAAGTAGTTGATGGGATTACTCTGAACCCAACCGGCGTTCAGGATCACGCGGTAAGAAAGATCCCAGGCCAGCAACCCGCACGCCGCACAGATGACCCGCCTCCAACCCTCATTCTGGGCCGCCCGAAATGCGTAGAATGCGACCACTCCAATCATGATCCGGGGGACAAAGGCCGTCACCGGATCAGTGAACATGACCTGCGCGACGGGATTGCTCGGCGCCACAAGGGCCCTCCAGAAACTGACCGCTCCGAACAGAAATCCGACCATCGCTCCAAAGATCGGGCCCTCCAAAAGGGCGGCAATGATCACGGGTACGTGCAGGATGGTGGCTGCCCCTGCAGGCGTCGGCACCGGCACCATGCCCAGGGGGGTAAACCCCAGCGCCGCGATCAGTGCGCCCAACAGACCTGCCAGTACGTAGTGCCTCAGAGTCATCTTCTTCACTTTTCACCCTCCGTTCCGGCTCCCTTTCAGGGATGACGGACTTCGTTGACTGTTCTCAGATCGCCCCGATGAACGCACCTGACAGAATCCGGTCTGTTTACGAGTACCAGTTCTCCATCGAGGCGGTCTGTACATCTGTCCATATATTTTAGTCCTCATTCCGGGTTGTGTTCAATACCGTTGATCTTTATCCGGGTCCTCCGGCAACCGCGCTTCGGACGGCACAACTCACGGCCCGGACGGCCGCCACGCCAACCCGGTCCAGATCACCCGGGCACCGACGAGTTGAGGCAGCGAAGACAGTATCGCCGTCAAGAGAAGTATGACACGGTCTTATACTGATGGCCAGTCCATCGTGGGCCATCTCTGCCAGACGTCTACACCCGGTCTTGTCCAGTGAAACATCCGTCACCACGGTGACCAGGGTCGTGCTGCATCCTGCGGGGCCTCCCGATCCGCGGCCGTTTATGATCAGTTCGGCGGCTGAGAGAAAACCCGAACCGGAAGCATCCCTGACTCCGGCCAGTGTGGTCCCCTCGCCATCCACCACGTTGCCCATGGCATTGACGGCAGCAAGGGCCCCAACGACGCCTCCGCCAGACAGTCGCACAACACTGCTGCCGACCCCTCCACGACTGGCCCGGGACATACCCAGGATCTTTCCGACGGTGCAGCCGGTCCCCACGCCAACCGCCCCCTGGGGGACAGGAGCCGTCGTCGCAGCCTCGCACGCCCGGTAGCCGGCCCGGGCATCCGGGGCCACCGCATCTCCCACCTCCAGGTCAAAGAGCACGGCCGCTGGAACAATGGGCACGACAGACTTCCCCGCGGCAAAACCCATCGCCCGCTCCCCCAGGTAGCGCATGACACCTGCGGCAGCATCCAGGCCATAAGCGCTGCCACCGGTCAGAAGAATCGCGTTGATCTCATCTACGGTGTTGCCGGGGCGTAAAAGGGCCACCTCCCGCGTACCGGGGGCCGCCCCCCGGACCGAACAGCTGGCCACAGCTCCACGGGGGAAGAGGATCACAGTCAGTCCGGTCATTGCTTCCCGGTCCGTACTGTGGCCCACGCGGACCCCGTCCACCGCGGTCAGGGTATCATTGTCAGCCATGCTCACCCACCACCCTCGTCCCTCAACCGCAGACTGACGTCGCCGGAGTAAAGCCTGCGCAACCGCCCGTTCGCCATCTTCACCATCAGAGCGCCGTCTTCTGCGATGTCGCAGGCGACTCCGTCAAAGCAATCATCCCCGGTCATGATCCGGACGCGCTTGCCGAGAACACAACAGTGCAGTCGCCACTGGTTCAGTATACGAGCCCGATTCTCCTGCAGAATCGGACACCAATGATCTATCTGCCAGTTTATCCCATCTGCCAGATCGCCAATCACCCTGCGGGAACTGGCCCTCAAACCTCCTGCCGCCGCTTCCAGATCTACGGGATCAAAACCCGGGGTGGCGAGTTCCTTCCATCCGATGCGCACGTTTATGCCCAGGCCGATGAGGATGTGTCCTCGAACGCCCTCGCACAGAATGCCGCCGAGTTTCCTGTCCTTCCACAGCACGTCGTTGGGCCATTTCAGCTGGGCCTGCACCCCGACGACTTCTTCAATGGCACCGACGACGGCGATCCCCGCCAGAAGCGGATAGAGGGACCACAGGGTCTCACTGACTCCGGAAGCGAGCACCCGGGTCATCCAGAGCCCTCCCCGGGGCGACAACCACCGCCGCCCATCCCGTCCCCGCCCCCCGGTCTGAACCTCCGCGGTGATGAGAGCCGATCCCTGGATCCTGCCCTCTTCCAGCAGACGACGAGCCTCATCACTGGTCGAAGAGATCTCTCTGTAGTGAAATGTCCTCAATGCAGCACCTGCCCGTCTCACATGCGCTCTGACGCGGCGGCCCGGAGATCGACGAGCCGCTCCATCATCTCTGCCTCGGCCCGGTCCACCTCCCCGGCCGCCTCCGAGCGATACCCCTCATCCTTTAGTGCGCTGAGGTTGATCATCACGTTGGCCGCGGCACCTCGAACGCCGGCTGCTGCCAGTTCTCCTCCCACCAGGGCATCACTCACAGCGTTGTCATTGCCGACCCTGGCGAGTTCCAGGGCCAGCTGCAATACCCGCAGGCACCGGCGCAGCACCTGTCGGGGCACCTCCGTGGCCTGCCGGGTTGCCGCCCCCAGGGCCCGGGTCCTGGCCTTCTTCTCCCGGTCAGAAGTCTTCGGCATCCGCAGGGCCGTCATCACCTGGTCAAAGGCCTCACTATCCTCATCGGCCAGATCACTCAGCTCCGCCTGCAACAGGGCGGCCTCCTCTGCCCAGGCCTGCACCTCCTTCTGCACTTCACTGTACTTCTTGTTGCCCAGGGTCAGACCTGCCACCATCCTCACCAGGGCGGCGCCCATCGAGCCGGCCACGGCCGATGCCGTCCCCCCACCGGGGGTGGGATCGCCGGCTGCCAGCCGGCCCAGGAATCCGTCCAGTGTCAGAGAGCCAAAACCCACAGGTTCATTCATCCTTTTTTCTCCTCCATCATCACTCATCGGTCGCGTCGTTGGAAAAGACCACGTCTCCGCCCGATATTACCCGGGAGACCAGCCGCGCTCCCGGCCGGTACATCAGGTGCGCATAGTCCGGTGCATCGAGGATCACCAGATCTCCCCTGTAACCCGGAGCGACCACCCCCCGGTCACGCCGGCCCAGGGACCGGGCCGCGTTGCGGGTCACAGCCACCAGCACCTCCGCCGGGGTCATGTTCATCTGCAGGCACGCCAGGGTCATGATCAGCCCCATGTCGATGATGGGAGAGCTGCCGGGGTTGAAGTCGCTTCCCAGCGCCACCGACAGGCCCTGATCAATCATCCAGCGTCCGCGGGCGTAGGGCTGCCCCAGGATGAAGGCCGTCCCGGGTAGTAGCACTGCTGTGACTCCAGAGTCGGGAAACCGCCGGAGCTGATCCTCCGGTGCAGACAGCAGGTGTTCAGCACTGTCGCAGCCCATCTGGACGGCCAGGGCTGCGCCTCCCGACGCCTCCATCTCATCGGCATGGATTCGAAGACCCAGACCGGCCCTGGCTCCCGCCTCAAGGACCCGGCGGGACTCGGCCACAGAGAAGACCCCCGGTTCACAGAACACATCCACATACTCAGCCAGTCCCCGACGGGCCACCTCGCCGATCAGGGGAATGACCACCTCCTCTATGTAACCGGCCCCGTCCCCGGCCCATTCGCCGGGAACGGCGTGGGCTCCAAGGAAGGTACTGACCACCTCCACCGGGTGATCCCGTCTGACCTCGGAAATGGCAGTGAGCATTTTTATTTCGGTATCAACATCGAGTCCATAACCGCTCTTGACCTCACAGGTCAAGACTCCCCTGGACAGCATGGCGTCCAACCGTCGGCTCAGAAGCCTCGCAAGCTCCTCCCCCGGGGCCTCCCGGGTGGCCCTGACCGTATCCAGGATTCCGCCCCCGCCGGCGAGGATCTCCTTGTACCCCCTCCCGGTCAGCCGCAGCTGGAATTCCCGGGCTCGCCAACCGGCGAAAACGGCGTGGGTATGGGGATCGCACAGGGCGGGTACGGCCGCCCGCCCCCCACCATCGAGGGCCCTGTCTGCCCGGGGGGGGCTCCCCGTGCCGACCCCGGAGATGACGCCGTCTTCGATGACCACGTAGGCATCGCGGGAGGTGACGACCTGCCAGCTGTCGCCCTCGGGAAGGGGGGTGCTCAGGGTCACATTTTCAATGGCCAGACTGCCGCCGGATTTTCCCATGATGACCCCCTCCCCATCAGCCCTCTGCCTCCAGTCGCCGCTCCAGGATCTGCTCAGAGGGCGCAAAGTCTGTTAGCCTGAGATAGTAGCGGGCGGCGGAGATCAGGGCAGCCTGGGGAAGAAGTCCCACGATCTCACTCCGACTCACCACCACTCCCCGGTGCATTGCCTCCCGTTTTATGAACTCAAAGACCCGGTGCACCGGCGTCCGGCGAAAGTCGGTCAGGTTCATGGAGACCTGTACGGAATCCCCCTCAACGTCAAGTCCAATGGCCTTGACGTTGACGAAGCCGCCGCTCGAGCCTCGCACAGCCCGGGCAATGTCCTTTGCCACGGACACATCAGTGGTCCGAAGATAAACATTGTACGCAATGAGGGGCTGGCGCGCCCCGACGACGGTCGCCCCCGCCTTTGGATGCATCTGGTTGGGCCCGAAATCGGGCTGCCTGTGCAAAAGAGAGATCTCCTCCTTGAGCCTTTCGTATTCACCCCGCCGGATGACCTCCAGGCTGCGCCGTTCGGGCCGCTGGGCCGCCTCCTCATACAGGTATATGGGAATGCCGAGCTCCGTCGCCAGGCGTTCACCGAGAGCCTGCGCCATCTCGACACACTCCTTCATGTTCACACCCTGGACGGGGAGAAGGGGTATGACATCCGTTGCTCCGATGCGGGGATGGCTCCCCGTGTGCCTGTCCATATCAATGAGATCCGCTGCCACCCCGGCTGCAGTAAAGCACGCCTCCACCACGTCCTCCGGCTCCCCCACCACCGTGACCACCAGACGGTTGTGATCTGCATCGGCATGGTGATCGAGAAGCTGGCAATCCTTCCGACCCCTGAATGCGTCGAGTATCCGCTCCACGACCTCACCTCTGCGTCCCTCGCTGAAATTGGGCACGGCCTCAATGATGCGCATCATCTGTCATCATCCTCCATCCCAGCTGTCCTCCATCTCCATCGTTTTTCCACTCGTATCATGCTCAGACTAACTGTACCATCATTCGCAGGATACAGCACATACAGTGAGCCACGGGTCACCGTCACCTTTGGGCCTGAACGCCAGTCCTCTGGCCAGGGCATCCAGATCGATTCAAGGACATCACCAGCGGCTGTGACCAGGTTCAGGGTCCAGCCCGACGAAAAGGCTGTGGTCGTGAGCCCCTCCCTCTGCACGGGGCGTCTCTCCGCCAGCCAGAGCCCCCCTTCAGGGCCCTCCCCGATGATGTGGGGCGACACCCGGTAGCGCGTCTCCCACGTGAGGGTATCGCCCCCGGGAAACTCCAGCTCCCACAGAAAGGGGCCCCCGGCCCGGCGGAGGAGGCTCCCACCCGCGGTGGCATCACCAGCAGGGCCTGCCTCCCCCTCACGACCGGGCAAGAGCACCGACCACTCCCCAACGTCCTCACCGCGCGTTTGGGCCAGATGCACCCACTTCACCCGCGCCGGGTGGGGATCATCGACGGGCCAGCGGACCGCCAGGCGGTAGATCTCGCCGTCGGTGATCAGTTCGGCAAAGGCAAACAGGTGATCACAGCCGACACTCTCGAGGCGGAACACGTTGACCCCGGGCTGGTCATCCAGCCGGACCCCGGTGAAATCCTCAACGAATCCCGCGAAAAGATCAGCAAGGGAGCCCCTGCCGTCAGGGTCGGGGCTCCGGGTCTTTCGCAGATCGCCGATGGACACCCGGACCAGTTCATCGCGATGCTGCTCATAGAAGAACAGCTCTTCTCCCAGGGGAGCGGGAAAGGAGGGAAAGAAGGCATCTTGCAGCTGCACTCGGAGGTGCAGCTCCTCTTCCGGGTGCAGAACATGAACAATACCTCTGGCGGAATCGGTGATGTAGATGAAACCTGACGGGTCCACCGCCAGCCCCCAGGGTGACCGGTGGGATTGGGTCTTTTCATCGAGGACCGGTGCGAAATCAGCCAGATCCGTCGCAGCCCACAGGTGGATGACCTCTCGCTCGGTCACCAACTCCAGGCCGCAAAAAGCAGCAGCGACTGCCCCCAACATGATCAGCGCGATCACCATCAGGGGACGGTTGACTCTGATGGAGCGTATCATCCCGAGCTTCCCCCTCCCGGTCTAAATCACTCCAGCATGGGGATGTTCACGCCGCGGTTCCTGGCCACCCTCACCGCCTCCTCGTAGCCGGCATCGACGTGGCGGGCCACTCCAGTACCGGGGTCGGTGAGCAGCACCCGCTTCAGACGTTCGTCGGCCTCTCTGGAACCGTCGGCCACGACCACCATCCCCGCGTGAATCGAGTAGCCGATGCCGACACCACCGCCGTGATGAACGGACACCCAGCTGGCACCGGCCGCGGTATTGACAAGCGCGTTCAGTATGGGCCAGTCTGCGATGGCATCGCTGCCGTCCTTCATGTTCTCGGTCTCCCGGTTGGGTGAGGCCACGGAACCGGCGTCCAGGTGATCCCTTCCTATGACAATGGGTGCCCCGACCTCGCCTTTCCGCACCAGGTCATTGAAGATCAGCCCCATGCGGTCCCGCTCCCCATAGCCCAGCCAGCAGATCCTGGAGGGAAGCCCCTGCGCAGGGACCTTCTCGGAGGCCTGGGTGATCCACCGCCTGAGAGGTTCGTCATCGGGGAAAGCCTCCAGGACGGCCCGGTCGGTGCGACGGATATCCTCGGGATCACCCGAGAGGGCTACCCAGCGGAAGGGTCCCTTCCCCTGGCAGAACATCGGGCGTATGAAGGCGGGGACAAAACCGGGGTACCCGAAGGCGCGCTCGAAACCGGCCTCGCTCGCCTGCCCCCTAAGGTTGTTTCCGTAATCAAAGACACAGGCCCCCGCATCCATCATATCGACCATGGCGGCACAGTGGCGGGCCATGCTGGCCATGGACCGCCTCACGTATTCAGCGGAATCCTCCCTGCGAAGCCGGTCGGCTTCGTCCACCCCGAGGCCAGCAGGCACGTAGCCGCCGAGGGCATCATGGGCCGAGGTCTGGTCTGTGACCACGTCGGCGATCCAGCCCCTCTCGACCAGGAGCGGGTGAATCTCTGCTGCATTGCCTACCACGGCAATGGAGAGAGCCTCTCCGTCCTCCGAGGCCTTCAGGGCCATCTCCCATGCTTCGTCAATGTCCCGGGCACGGCAATCGACGTACCCGGTGCTGAGCCGGCGCTCGATCCGACGCGGATCCACTTCGACGATAATGCCGACCCCGCCGTTCATGGTCACCGCCATGGGCTGGGCTCCTCCCATGCCCCCGAGACCGGCCGTCAGGACGATCCTGCCCCTGAGGCTTCCCCCATACTGCTGCCGGGCTAGTTCCGCCAGGGTCTCGTAGGTTCCCTGCAGGATTCCCTGGGTCCCGATGTAGATCCAGGAGCCCGCCGTCATCTGTCCAAACATGGTCAGCCCCTGCGCCTCGTACTGCCAGAAGTGTTCCCAGTCCGCCCACGCCGGGACCAGCATCGAGTTGGCGATCAGTACCCGGGGAGCCATATCATGGGTGCGGAAGATCCCCACAGGTTTTCCTGACTGCACCAGCAGCGTCTCATCGTCCTCGAGACTCCTCAGGGCGTCCACGATGGCGTCGAAGGACTCCCAGTTCCGCGCCGCCTTGCCGGTCCCACCGTAGACGATCAGCTCGTCCGGCTTCTCCGCCACGTCCGGATCCAGGTTGTTCATCAGCATCCGCATGGCCGCCTCCTGCTGCCATCCCTTGCAGCTGAGCTCGGGACCACGCGGCGCCCGAATTTCTCTTCTGCTCACGATCAGACCCCCTCACAAACTTATGCATTACCCGATGGTTGATGCGAATCCTCACTGGTCCGCCATCCGTCGCAGCATGTCCCCGCTCATCAGAGCATCGCCCAGGTCCTCAACTTCCTGGGAAAGGCTGCGGTCCACCTCAACCCGGTCAACTCTCGCCCGGATCCACCGGTGGGCAGCCCCGGTACCGCGACCGGGCTGCAAACCACAGCCGTCCTCGATCCTGAGATCAAGGGCCTGGGCCGCCGTCACCGCCTCCACTGCCAGAATCCGGCTCAGGTTGCGCACCGAATCCCTGGCCTTCCTCGCCGCCGTTGCCCCCATGCTCACATGATCCTCCTGCCCCGCCGACGTCGGTATCGAGTCGGCACTGGCCGGTGCAGCCAGCAGCTTGTTCTCTGAGGTCAAACTGGCCGCTGTGTAGTGAGCGATCATGAGCCCCGAGTTCAGTCCGCCCCGGGTGGTGAGAAAGGCGGGCAGCCCCCCGTTGTATGCGGGGTGGAGCATGCGGTTGATGCGGCGCTCGCTGATGCTTCCCAGCTCTGCCACGACCAGCGCCAGGTGATCCAGCGCCAGAGCAACGGGCTCGCCGTGGAAGTTCCCACCGGAGAGGACGTCCTCGTCGGGAAACACCAGCGGGTTGTCTGTGACGGCAGACAGCTCCCGCTGCAGCACCCCGGTTATATAGACGAGGGCATCTCGCACGGCCCCGTGAACCTGCGAGATGCAGCGGAGGGAATAGGCATCCTGGACCCGTATTTCGCCCCCCCGCGTGATCAGGGTGCTTCCACAGGTGACCTTCCTGATCCTCCGCGCAACCTCCGCCTGTCCCGGATGGGGTCGCAGCTGGCTGACGCGGGGATCGAAAGCGTCCCTGACCCCTCTCAGAGCTTCCAGGGTCAGGGCAGCGATCACATCGGCGCTCAGGCAGAGGATCTGTCCGTCGGCGGCGGCGAGGGCGCCCAGAGCCGTCATGATTTGAGTCCCGTTGATGAGAGCCAGGCCTTCTCGAGCCTCGAGGATGAGGGGTTTGAGACCTGCCCTTTCCAGTGCCAGGGCTCCCGGCAACAGCTGATCATCAAGAGAGGCCTTGCCCTCACCCATCAACACCAACGCCATATGAGCGAGGGGGGCCAGGTCGCCACTGGCTCCGAGGGAACCCTGCCCGGGGATCGAGGGGGTCACCCCGGCATTGAGCAAACCGATCAGCAGTTCCACCACTTCAGGCCGGACCCCTGAGTGTCCCCGGGATAGGGCCAGGGCCCGCAGAAACATCGCAGCCCGGACCACCTCATCGGGGAGGGGCTCGCCCACGGCAACAGCATGGCTGCGTATGAGATTCTGCTGCAGTTCCCGCGCCTGCTCCCGGGATATGTGGGTGTCACTGAAATTGCCGAAACCGGTGGTGACACCATAGACAACAGCCCGCTCCTCGACCAGTCGCTCAATATACCCCCGGGACCTGCGCATGCATGTGTTTGCCGATGGGCTCAAGTGAACTTCTCGATGCCCCCTGGCCACACTGACGACATCCCCGAGGCAAGCCTCATCTGTGCCCAGAACAAAAGCCTGCACGGTAGCCTCCCTCCAGCGGCTGTGCACTAATCTATCAGGTACCGCGGAAACGAAGTGAGTGAACGACAGCCTCTCGCTGTAACCAGTACGTCATCCTCAATACCACTCCCCGCCCTCTCCCGGCAGATAGATGCCGGGCTCGACGGTAAAGGTCATCCCGGGCTGCAGAACCACGTCACTGCCGGAGACGATATATGTGGTTCGTGTATTTGAAGGCCCAGGCCGTGCCCGGTCCTATGGGTGAAATATTCGCCGTAACCGGCCACCTCAATGTACTCCCGACAGATCTCATCCATCTCACTACAGATCATGCCGGGACGAATCCTCTCCCTCGCCCTTTTCTGCGCCTCGTATACCACATCATAGATCTCCCTCAATCTCGGAGTGGGCTCACCGACACAAAAAGTGCGGGTCAGATCGGAGTGATAACCATCGGCCTCCGCACAGACATCGAACCAGACGAGGTCACCATCCTCGACGCAACGCTCCGACGGTTGCGCATGGGGGAAGGCAGACCGCTCCCCCGAGGCCACAGCTCCCGGGTAGATCAGACCACTTCCCCGGTCCGCCAGCAATCTCAGGATAGCGGCGGCCAGTTCCTTCTCGCTGACCCCAGGTTTCAGGAGCATCTGGAGCTCATCGAAAACCTCCTCGACGATCTCAACGGCCTTCTCCATCGCTTCAACCTCACCGGGATCCTTCACACTTCGCAGGTCTGCGAGCAGGTCTCGGATGTCACAGAACTCCATCTCCGAAACCGCCTCTTCCCAGAGGCTCCTCTCCAGCATGCGCATGGCAGTGTATTCGCACCCCATGGGTCCGGTGAGATGTCTGTCTCTCACGGCCGCCCGGAGGGCGCGCACCGGTGAAACTCCGTCTTCATAGCTGAAGACGTGATCAACTCCACAACCGTCTGTCAGACCTCCCGCCTCAAACAGCGGAGCGACCAGAACTGGCTCTGAACAGGCGGGGATGATCAGCAGAGTCACCCTCTCACTCACACCCATAGGATACCCAGTGAAATAGCGGAAATTTGCCCCCGCATCATGGCAGCAAAGCCCACGTCCTCAGCCCTCATTCTGTCCTGCAATGCCGTGATCCTGTGCTCGAACATACCAATCTCCCTTTTCTGGCTCACAGGCGCATACAGGTTTCGCAACTATCCCTGACATTGCAAATTACTTCTCTGTACGAAACCCGATCTCCTCTGTGGTTTTTTCTCCTTGATGTACATGTTGAGGGATTCTTTGCCAACTTAATTCGTTAAAGGACGAAGGCACGCTCCATCATCCAGGGACGTTCACTGTGCAGGCCGTTGAGGTGAGACCGGTGCTGACCCGTCTGCTGTGAGAACGTCGACAATGTGGTACCTGCAACCGTAGAATGTTCTCACCATACACGTTCTAACACCGTAGTGTCGGGTTGGACATTGAAAGAGGCAAGTCCGCCTGCCCGAGGTCCTCCCGCCCCACGCAGTGGTGGACCGACATCCGTCGTTCAGGCAGACTTCGGACACTGAACAACCTCTCATGACACGTCATGCGGACGAGTCGGGTTTGACGGGTTTCAGTGGTGGGAAGGATAGAGCCCTGGATGGTTGGGACACACTATGTCTGTGCACTGGATGAGGTGAACAGCGCACAAACAGCAACTAGAAAAACACCTGGACAGAGCTGCCGTACCTCATCCTTCCTCATAGAGCGGAAGGCAGTCTCGTGTCCTTCTGGAGGTAGAGTTGTGGCTGAAGGCACAGTAAAATGGTTTGACGGCAACAAGGGTTACGGATTCATCGAGCAGGAGAATGGCGATGACGTCTTCGTCCATTACGCCGAAATCGAAGGAGAAGGATTCAAGAATCTGGAGGAAAACGAGCGGGTATCTTTCAATGTAGTAGAAACGCCAAAGGGACTCCAAGCCGTGAAGGTCAAGAAGCTGGGCCCCGGCACATCACCGGTGTTCTAGACGATATCAGTCTGGGGTCGGGGGGGCTCTCCACCCCGACCTCTTCCTTTTTGCCGGCGTCACTGCAACCTGGAGTGGTATCCTGGATGCTGTCTGGCATCTCGCATCACCACGCTCCACCCGTCAGCAGGATACGGTGATCTCCGCTATGACATTGTCCAGGCCTCTGTGAGCACCCCCTGATCATACAGCTGCACTCCTCCTTCCTCAGCTCGCTCTTCAGAGGGTCCGCAGCCGCCCGCGAAGATCAGCTCCGCAAGCAAAAGGGCAACAGCGCCCCCTGACAGTTCGATCCACTCCCATCGATATCTTCCCCTCAACACAGGCAGTTGTCCCTGACCCTCCACCAAACACCGCATGGCCTCGGAAGATATGCTACCATGAGTTACCCGGAAGGAACCCACCGCTCCTTCGACGGGAGCATCACCCCGTCCTCCAGGAGCGGGAGGTACCCCCGCATCGGTGGCGAATAGAGAGATCCAGGGGGGTGGTGCAGCAGATGAAGATCATGGTGATCGGCACCGGCATGATGGGATCGGCCATCATCAGGGACCTGGCCGCGACATCGAAAGCCTGCGAGATAACGGCAGCAGATGCAGATGTCTCTACCGCCCGGAAGGCCAGCGAAGAGGCATCCTGCTCGAGAAGGCCAGTCAGACCGGTACAGCTGGATCTGACGAACGCAGGCAGAGCGGTAGATCTGATGAGAGAGCACGACCTGGTGATCGGCGCCTATCCAGAACGGTGGGCAGTGAGGGTCACGGAGTACGCCCTGGACGCAGGCTCTGACCTGGTAGACATAACGGCCCTCTGGAACTGGGAGCAGCGCGCGAAAATGGATCCGCAACTCAGAGAGGCAGGCGTGACGGTGATCCCGGGCTGCGGCCTGGCGCCCGGACTCAGCAACATCCTGATGGGAATCGCAGCGGAAAGGGTGAAAAGCCCCCACACGGGTGTGATCATGGCCGGTGGCCTGCCGCAGAAACCGCGACCGCCCCTTGATTACGCCCTGGTCTTCTCCTTCGAAACCGTGATCGACGAATACACGGTCAGGCCCCGCATCATCAGAAGCGGCAAGATCCAGGAGGTGGCACCCCTTTCCGGACTCGAAACCGCCACCTTTGACCAACCTGTGGGGGAAGCCGAATGCTTCTACACCGACGGTCTGACCACCCTGCTGGACACCATGCCCCGCCGGGGCCTACAGGAGGTGGTTGAAAAGACCGTGCGCTACCGGGGACACAGGGACAAAATCCTCTTTTTGGCTGAATGCGGCTTCTTCAGCGACACCCCTATCAGGGGCGAGGAATTCACCCCTCGCCAGTTTACCAGCGCCGTCCTCACCCCACTGCTGCAGACAGGCGACTTCGAAGACGTATCCTGTCTGCGGGTGATCGTCCGGGGAGACAGCGCAGTCCAGTTTGACCTGATGGATTACTATGACGGGGACACGGGGATCACCTCCATGGCAAGGACCACGGGCTACACATGTTCAATCATAGCCCAGATGCTGGTAGATGGTCATATCAGGCAAAAGGGCTTCCTTCCCCCCGAAGAAGCCATCACAGACAGGAACTACGGGGTCTTCGAAGAACAGTTGAAAAGGCGGAGCATCAACGTGATCGAACGTCGGACCGGAGGTTGAAGTCGGCATGGATCTGCACAAGTTACCCCGGAGCGCTGACGGATCGTTGCTGGACAGCCCTGGACTGGAGAACTGCGAGTGCAAAAGTGTATGTGCAAGCCCTGAGAAGTGCGACCGCGCCCGATTGTGACAGCGATAGTGACCACAAAGCTGAGTTGTGGCGCTAAGAAGATTATTTCCCGGGAAAAGATCGGGTCCTGTCGAACTACCGGCTGGGAGTCTGGCAGTATAAGGGGCAAGAGAGAAACGTCTCGTAGCAGGCGAAATGATCCCATGTAGAGTCGGTTGTTTCTGGCCAGCAGGGATATAGTAGGGGTTTCTCCGGGAGGCCGTCGCGGGTCAGAAGAGCTTGAGGTCCTGTTAGATGTTAGACATCTCGAGACACCTGGATCTTGTTGATATTCCTTACATGATGACCAACTCCGTAGCCATGGGCTTATATGCTCGTCCTCATGACCAGGGATATCGACATCGTCAAAGGGTTGCCTACGGGTGATGTTGAACGCCTGATCGCTGGGCTGAAAGACGCCTACCACATCGACCCCAATAGTGCCGGGCGTGCGATGTCAAGGCTCTTCTGCGTGGTAAGGATCTCGATATGAACACTGAACGTGTGGAAGATGGTCAGTTCAATGCACACAACAGCGGAAACGCTGGCGCTGACCTCATTGCGAACCAGATATCCCCGTGCCTCTGAGGCAGAGTTGAGAGGCCTGCTCTTTCTCTGGTTTTACGCCGGGGACTTCTCCTCCAACGAACGCACCAGGATCTATGACCACCTGGTGGCCAAATTCGGCTAACCTCGCAGGCAGCATGGTGACGCCCCTCGGCAACGAGACTTCGCGGGGTTCACACGCACATATGTGCCCTCGGCTCTCACGGGCTCAACAGACGGTTCATCTGATATCATCACACCCAGGAGGTGGCCCCATTGACCAGCGACGAAAGAATGATGAGACGTTGCATCGAGCTTGCCAGGGAATCACTGGATGCCGGCGATCACCCCTTCGGGGCAGTAATCGTCGATCGCGGAGGAGAGACTATTAGCAAGGGTAGGAATCGAGAGGTAACTGAACATGATCTGACGTGGCATGCAGAGATGGATGCAATACGACGGGCAACCAGATCCCAGCAGAGCAACTCTCTCGCGGGTCTCACTTTATATACCAACGGACAGCCGTGCCTGATGTGTTCAGCCGCCATACGGCGGGCAGGCATATCCCGGGTGGTGTTTGGTGCTCCCTCCCGGGCCCCGCTCCGGACCCATCCCCATCCCCTCACCGATCCCGAGTACGGTGACTCTCCACCGCCCGAGGTTCAGGGCGGACTGCTGGCAGACGAATCCCGGGCTCTGCAGGAGTAGGTTGGCGGGCCATGGGTTACCAGGTGAAACTACCCGTCCTCGACCAGCGCCCTGATGCGCTCCTCGAGGGCGGGCCGTGTATTCAGGGCGGGGTCTTCCAGAACCTCATCCAGAAGTAGGTCGAGGATCTCACCCACAGCTGGACCCGGGTTGATCTCTGCCACCCGCATCACGTCATTGCCATTCACCGCGAGATCGGCCAGGCTGAAGGCGGAATCCTCTGCGAGCACCTTGTCGATCCTTCGCAGTAGATGCATCGTACCGCGAGACAGGGGCGTATGCTTGGTCCCTGATCCCTCCCTGTCGGCAATTCTCAGCTTGATGAGGTCATCCATGTTCTCTACCCCAACCCGGTTTATCAGGCGGCGGATCGCCGAATCCTTCATATCGGGATAGTGGTGCAGAGCCATGTGATGGCGGACGAGGTGGGTGACCCTGGCGATGGTCTTGTTGTCGTAGCGGAGCCTTTGCAGCATCCGGCGGGCCACCGCAGCCCCGACGACGTGGTGGTTGTAAAAATGGCGCACTCCCCGGTCATCCGTCGAAATGCAGCGCGGCTTGGCAACATCGTGAAGAAGCGCTGCGAGGCGAAGGACCAGCCCCGCACCCCTCTGACCGGCCATACCCTGCAGGGTCGACAGGGAGTGCTGCCAGACCGTGTGAGCATGATGGTAGTTCTGCTCGACCCGGACCCCTTCGGTAAGCTCGGGCCAAAACTGCTTCAGCAATCCGGTCTCCTGGAGTAAACACACGCCGTGGGCTGGATCCCCGGACATCAGTAGGTGGTCGAGCTCCGCGCGGATCCGCTCGGGGGAGACCTCACGAAGGAGCCGGGCGTTCTCCCTCACAGACTCGATGACGGGCTCATCAATGTCAAACCCGAGCTGGGCAGAAAACCGAACGGCACGCACCATCCGCAGCGCATCCTCACTGAAACGCTTCCCGGGGAGGCCAACGGTGCGGATGATCCCGCGGGCCAGGTCCCCAACACCATCGAAGGGATCCACCAGTCTCCCGCGGCGGTTTAGGGCCATCGCATTGATCGTGAAGTCACGGCGGCTCAGGTCGTCCCCCAGCCTCTGAGTGAAACACACCCAGTCAGGGTGACGGTGATCCGAGTATCCACCCTCGGTGCGAAAGGTGGTGACCTCCACCGACCTCTCGCCGCTGATGACCGTCACCGTTCCGTGTTCTATGCCGCTGGGGATGGTACGGGGGAAGAGCCTGCTGACCTGATCGGGGGGCAGCGAAGCTGCGACATCCCAGTCACCCGGACAGCGCCCGAGCAGAAGATCGCGGACGCAGCCGCCCACCACAAAGGCCACCCCACCGTTGCTGTCAATGCAGCGAAGAACCCGGTGAATCTCGGGCGGAATCAGCGCTGCAGCGAACCACCTTATCCACCACTGACGCCAGGTCAGCTGCGCGTGCCTGATGTCAACCAGTCTCAATGCCGTTCACCTCGCAGAGAGCAGCGCACCTCAGACTCTCCGCCCTCACAACTGCTGCAACTATGAAAGTGACCCTGATTCAGATCCCGCACCAGCGAGGATCCAGATCACCCATACTTCGGAACATGTGAAAGCAGCCCTCATTGGTCAGTCTGGCGTTGGATACGGCCCTGCCGGTCCGACCCTTGCACGCGACCGCATCCTCGCCATCAGCAGCTGCAGCATCCTCCTCGGCCCTGGAGGGCTCATCTTCACTCTCAACGGTCCGGATGATGCTCCTCACGTCGTCGCCATCAAGAGTCTCTCTCTCCAGGAGAGCCTGCGCCAGCTTCTCAAAGGCCTGACGGTGTTCCACGAGGAGATTGCGGGCGTGTTCATAGGAAGATCCAACGATCTTCTTGATTTCCCGGTCGATGGCCGAGGCCACCTCTTCGCTGTAGTTTCGACCCCGGGTGAGATCCCGTCCGAGAAACGGGTTATCCATCTTATCCCCATAGGTTAGAGGTCCGAGCTCATCGGACATCCCGTACTCCGTTATCATCTTGCGCACCAACATGGTGGATTTTTCGAGATCATCCTGCGCCCCGGTGCTTATCTCATCAAAGACCAGGACCTCAGCAGCACGCCCCGCCAGGGCCATGGTGACGCGGTCCAGTATCTCACCCTTGGTGACAAGATAGCGGTCCTCCAGCGGCATCTGCAGGACATACCCCAGGGCCCCACCCCGGGGTATGATGGAAATCTTGTGGATCGGATCTGTATTGGGGAGAAGATCGGCTGCCAGGGCGTGGCCCGCCTCGTGATAGGCAACGATCTTCTTCTCCCTGTCGCTTATGACCTGGCTTCTCTTCTCCGGGCCGCCAGCCATTATGCGATCGACCGCCTCCTCGAAGTCATGCATATCCACCTCTGACTTATCCCTTCTGGCCGCGAGAAGGGCCGCCTCGTTCACCACATTCTCAATGTCCGCCCCGGTAAAACCGGGCGTCCTCCGGGCAAGCACCTCGGTATCAACACCCTCGGTCAGGGGCTTGCCCCGCAGATGGATCCCGAAAATCTGTTTGCGCCCGTCAAGGTCGGGCCGGTGTATGGTCAGCTGACGATCAAAACGTCCGGGACGCAGAAGGGCCGGGTCCAGGACATCCGGACGGTTTGTTGCAGCCATGATGATGACTCCCTCATTGACGCCGAAGCCGTCCATCTCCACCAGCAGCTGGTTCAGTGTCTGCTCCCTTTCATCATGGCCTCCTCCGTAGCCAGCTCCCCGCTGCCGGCCGACCGCATCGATCTCGTCGATGAACACAATGGCCGGAGCAGACTTCTTGGCCTGTTCGAAGAGGTCTCTCACGCGGGAGGCGCCGACGCCGACAAACATCTCGACGAACTCCGAGCCGCTTATGCTGAAAAACGGCACCCCGGCCTCTCCCGCCACCGCCCTGGCCACCAGCGTCTTACCCGTACCGGGAGGACCGACGAGCAGGACACCCTTGGGTATGCGGGCACCAATCTTGATATACTTCCGCGGACTCTTGAGGAAGTCGGTGACCTCCTCAAGCTCAGTCTTCACCTCATCAATCCCCGCCACGTCATCAAAGGTGACGTTGGGGGCATGCTCGGGAGAATGAACCTGCGCCCGGCTGCGTCCGAACTGCATCACGCGGTTACCCCCACCCTGGCTCTGCTGCATTATGAAAAAGAAGGCACCGATCACAAGCAGAACCGGCAGGAAGCTGGTCAGCAGCGCCATCCACCAGGAAGGAGTCTCGGGCTCATGGATCTGGTGATTGACCTCGTGCCTTCTGAGCAGATCCAACAGCAGGGGATCGTTCGTCGGTACGGTGGTGACGAACTTGCTGCCATCCTTCATGGATCCCTCGGCCCGCCCAGTACCGCCAGTTTGATAGGATATGTCAACCTGTGCAACTCTATCAGATTCCACCATGGCTAAGAACTGCGAATAGGAATATTCCGCCGGGGCATCGGCCTGCCCGGCGATGTACTGGACCACGGTTAGTACCAGGAATAGAAGTACCAGGTAGAAGGCCACGCTATGGAAAATCCGGGTCCATCTCATTCTCGTCCCCCTCTACAACCGAAATATGGCCGATACCTCTCTTTACGGGGATCTCGGCCAGATCGCTGTGGTCAATCCACAGATGCAAGATTCGTTGGGTTGCCGCATCAACTCGATAATCATCGTCGATTCTCAATCCTGCAATCCACACGATCCTGTCATTGGATACTATTAAGGGTATCTTATCTCGTCTCAGACGAGGAACCTTTTCATCAACAAACAGGTCCTGTACCTTCTTCTGACCCGCCAGTCCGAGGGGCCGCATGCGATCACCTGGACGCCATGGGCGCACTCCCAGAGGCAAGTCCACCTTATTATAATCGATGAAGGCATGGCTAACAAGCAAGGGCGTCCTTGAACGCCTCAGACTGCACTTGAACGCCCTCGTCTGGGGTGGAGTCAGGATCCGGCAGCTGACCACCTGGCCGCCCGCGAGAATGAGCCTGCCAGGTACTGGCAGCACCGCGGGCACCAGGGTCTCGCCTCTGCCCAACACTGCCTCGCGACCGCCCATGACGAAGCGCTCGTAGCCCTTGTAGATCATGACCTCGCCTGGGAGCTGCATCCTCTTACCTGCAGACGTCGCGTGAACCAGTTCCAGCACGTCCTCCACGGCATTGTAGCCCAGATCATCGCGGTTTGAAGCGATCAGCTGGTAAGCGAGCCGGATCAGACGGCGCTGAATGGCCCGGGGCAGCGCAACGAAGGGTTGGTGGGAGAACTCAACCGAGCGACAGTCCCCCGGGGAAAACCCGCGGGGGCGGGCCAGCGAGCGAAAGGCTCTGCCGGCCTCTCTCGCGACGAACCGTTCCTCGCACCTGATGATCTGTGCTGTCTGGGCAAGAGCTCTGCCCACCGAGGGGTTGAAGTGCTGCTCAAGATACGGAATGAGCTCGAGGCGCACCCGGTTTCGCTGGTACTGCAGACTCTCATTGCTCAAGTCCGTGCGAAAGGACAGGCCCCTGGCGCGGCAGTAGTCCAGGATCTCCTCGCGGGATATGCCCAGAAGCGGATGCGCAAAGACGCCCCGCCGGGGGAGGATGCCGCTCAACCCCGCGGTCCCAGCCCCGCGCAGGATGTTCATCAGCACCGTCTCCGCCTGGTCATCCCGATGATGGCCCAGAGCCACGGCCTCGGCCCCCACCTCATCGCGCACCTGCCGGAGAAAGCCCAGCCGCGCAATGCGCGCCTGCTCCTCGGAGGCCGGAGACACCTCCAGTCTGCAGCTGTGAAAGGGCAGGTCCCACTTCCGGCACAGCTCCCGCACGAACACCTCGTCAGCATCGGAGTCCGCACCCCGCATGCAGTGGTTCACATGGGCCGCTGTCAGCGAAAGATCCATCTGGCGCAGCATGTGTGTCAGAGCCACAGAATCGGGCCCCCCAGAGATGCCGACCAGCAGACGCGCACCCCGTGATACCAGGCACTCCTCATGTAGGGACTGTTGCACCCTCTCCACCAGGGCTTTTCCGCTCAAGAATCATCTCCCTTTCAGAAACGTCTGCCAAAATTATAGCACATCCCTATATGCCAATGATTGCCACTGCCTTTCTGCACTGCAGTTCAATGGCCCGATGGGCGCGATCTTATGCGGGGAGGAACGGGTGTGCACGTGGACAGCCCTCATAGGTGATCTGGTATTATGATCAGAGGACACGGGAGCGTTACCACACCCAGGGAGGTCTCGCCTTGCTGATCCGCCTTAGGGCAGTTAACCACATATACCATTATGCCGAAAAGGAGCCCGGCCTGTTCAGCTCCTTCAAATCCCTGTTTGGCCGGAATATCAGCACCCTGCACGCCCTCCGGGACATCAGTCTGGAGGTGGATACCGGGGAGATGGTTGGAATCCTGGGGCCCAACGGGGCAGGCAAGTCGACCCTCCTGAAAATCCTCTCCGGTGTGCTGGCCCCCTCCCGGGGAGAGGTGACAGTGGGCAGCTACCAGCCCCACAGACGGCATCCGGAATACCTGTCGCGCATTTCCTTTGTGTTCGGGCGCAAGGGACAGCTGGAGTGGGAGCTTCCGGCATCAGATTCCTTCCTCTTCTGCCGGGACGTCTACGAGATCCCCGAAGGTTGCTTCCGATCGCGTCTCGAAGACCTCAGCGAACGGCTCGGTGTGGGGGGCCTGCTCAATACACCCGTGCGGCAGCTGTCGTTGGGCCAGCGGATGAAGTGCGAGCTCATAGCATCTCTGTTACACGGACCTGAGATTCTCTTCCTCGATGAGCCGACCATAGGCCTTGATGTCGTATCACAACACGAACTGAGAAAGTTTCTGCACGAGTACAACCGGGAGCACAGGTGTACTGTCCTCTTGAGCACCCATCACATGAAAGATGTGCTGGATCTCTGCCCCCGGGTGATCGTTCTTGACGGGGGAGAGGTCATCCACGACGGCCCCTTTTCAGACCTGGCACGGAACGTTCAATACCGCCGGATGTCCGTAGAATTTGCCAAACCCCTGGGAAAAGAGGCACTGTCGCTGCTCACTGAAGCACTGCAGCAGGCTGGAGTTGACGACACGGAGACAGGTCCAGCTGGACTCACGCTGACCACCACCCAGGATCAGATCCGGCAAGTGGGCACTCTCCTGTTCAGCCTCGACATCAACTTCGACCTCAGGATAGAGGGGCCCGATGCGGATACCGTGGTGAGAGAGATCTTTGCAGAGGGTGGACTGGGAACGGGTTAAAAAAGGCCAGATCCTGACCAGGGAGTGCGGGATCGCGCCTGCGGGGGAAAGCCCGTTTACCCACCACCTCATGTTTCATGGAGGAGGGGAGCCGAGGCATCATACGGCACTGTGGATGAGCTGGAGAAAGTACCTCACCTGCGGCCTGATGGAAATCCAGGCAGCTGCCCAGTTTCGCACGAACTTCCTATTCAGCATCGTGTGCGATGTTCTCCCCCTGGTGGGATTTCTCTACCTGTGGTCTTTCGTTCTGGAGGGCGGAAGGATCATCCACGGCTACGACAGATCCCAGCTGATCACCTACTACGTCGTCGGCACCGCTGTGAGCGGATGGCTGCCCTCGGTCTGGTGGGAAGTGGGCGACAACATACGCGACGGAACCCTGACCCGGTTCCTCACCATGCCGCTGGATTACCTCGGTTACTACTTCAGTCGGCAGGTGGCCTCGCAGATAGTCTACCTCCCCATGACCGTCGCAGTCATGATACCCGTCATCGCGGTCATGCACGCACACATACTCGTGCCGGATCTGATCAGGCTGCTTCTTTTCGTCGCATCTGTGGCCGTCGCCTTCTGTCTGGTCTACTTCATGGAATCCTGCCTGCACCTCCTGGCCTTCTGGTTCGAAAGCGCCAGGGGTTTCCTCGCCAGCTTCGCCCTGATCTCAGCCTTTCTCTCTGGGGCCTTCTTCCCCCTGGACTTCCTCCCCCGACCCCTGCTGATGACAACGGCGGCCCTTCCCTTCTACTATCTCCGCTTCCTTCCCCTGCAGATATGGTTGGGGGCCATCGAGGTCAGTGAGGCCCTGCTCCGCCTGGGGGCAGCCTGTGGGTACATCGCCCTGTTCTGGTTCACAGCCCGGATTCTGTGGCACAGGGGAGTGATCCGCTATTCGGCACCGGGAAGCTGACACCTTGCTCTGCAGGGGAGCCGCAAGGCACATTCGAATAGCCCGCCGCATGTTCATCATGCACCTGGGCAGGGACATGCAGTATCGAGCCAGTTTCCTGTGGTCTCTGGGAGCGGTCATGTTGGAACTGGGTGCAGTGGTGGTGTTTTTCCATCTGGTCTACGCTCCGGATCCATTGCTGACCCAACACTGGCCCTGGGGGAAGATGCTCTTGCTGCTGGGAACAGTCCACCTCATCAATGGAACCCACCGTTTTCTATTCGGAGGGCTCAGGCGCCTGGGAGATCTGATTGAGACGGGCGACCTCGACCTGATGCTGACAAGGCCCGCCCATCCGCTGGTGGTCCTGTCCATCAGCCGCCCAGATCTGGCCTCCCTGCTGTCGCTGGTTGGGGCCGTTCCCCTCCTCTATCTCGGGGCAATCCAGTCCGAAGTTGTGGCGGGGTTGAACGTACTGCTCTTCGTCCTCTACCTCCCGGTGGGCCTCCTGATCCGCTTCTACCTGTCGGCCTGCATCATGCTTCTCAGCTTCTGGCTGATTCGCGTCCACGCCCTCTATTACACCGTGGAAGAGCTGAGCTCCCTGATGCGCTACCCGGTGGTGGTCTTCAGAGGTGTCGGAGCGATCATACTGAAGTACATGATACCGATGGTCCTCATCGCCAACGTCCCCGTACTGGCACTGTCCGGGCAGCTGAGCCCTCTTCTCGCGATTTATCCCTTCGCCTTCGCCCTCGCTCTTCATATGATGACAGCATGCCTCTGGCGCCGGGGCGTGGTCGTCTACTCCAGCGCGGGAGGATGATGCATGGGGCGGGTCAATGCAGGGTCACACGCCGGCGAGCGTCACGAGAATGCGAATCCCACCCAGAGCCCGGCCCGATCACCGGCTCGCGGGCGAGAAGGCCCGCGTGATTTTCGTCGCGGGCGAACATGTTCGTCTGATTCAACCGGGACGCGCTGTCAATGCATCCGGGAAATCGCCAGGCTTTGGCACCCGGAATTTGTGCATTGACAGCCGACGCGAACCCATGCAGGTGGGGTACTGATAGAGTCAAGGTGAGGAGGGTCTCGCAAGCCCTCAGCGTTCGTAGAACTCGATCACGACCACGCTGATGTCATCCAGCGGTGCATCTACCGTCAGGGAAGCAGCCTGAGCAACCAGGGCACTGGCCAGGTCCTCTGAACAGCTGGATCGGCTGGATTGGAGAAAGCGCACGACCCAGTTTCTTTTCTGGCTCTCGGTGAGATTGCCGAGGGCCTCCATGACCCCGTCTGTCATCATCACCACCGTGTCTCCCGGTTGGATCATTCGGTGCGTGGACTCCGGGGCCACTTCATTGAGTATTCCGATGGGGATCACCTGTGACGGAATGCAGAAGACCTCCCGGCCCCGCCTGATGAAGGTCGGAGCTGCGCCAATCTTGGTAAACTCGGCCCTTCCCGTCACCAGGTCGACGGACAACATGTCCACCGTGGCAAAGATCTCCTCCGTGGAGCGCAGGACCAGAACCGAGTTAACGGTACGCAAGGCCGAATCCCTGTCCAGACCGAGCTCCAACAGCTCCTCCAGAAGAGATACCGCCGCGCTGCTCTCCTGCCTGGCGCGGTCGCCGGCACCCATACCGTCACTCAACAGGACCACCAGATCGCGGGCCCGCAGTTTCCTGACCAGGTGGCTGTCGCCGCTGGCCTGATGCCCTCCCCGGGCTATGGCAGCAACTCCGGCATCGTAGCGAAGCCGACACTCCCTCCGGGGCTGGTCTGAAGGCGACCCCGACGCCACTCCCCGGGCGAAGTCATCCATCATGTCGGCAATTCCCCTGAACTGGGCCGCGGCCAGATCCCGGGTCTCGGCGAATTGCGCAGACCAGTTCATGCCCACGCGCTGAAGGTTCCAGCTGGACTGCATGGCCTCCATCACGGATTGGAAGTTGCCTGCACACCGCCTCTGCAATGCCTTGATCCGGGCATCAATGCTCCCCTGATCATTGATCTCGAAACTGGCCAGGACACCTGAAAGTGTATGATAGGTGGCCATGAATCCCTCCTGCCAGCAATCAGAATAGCGATCACATTCCCTGCACACCCGGGCTCCCACCCGTTCTATGATCTCTGCCTCCCGCTCCTGGTCTGTACAGGAGGGCTGCTCCGATGCGGAGACCTCGGTGAAGGAATCGGCAAGTCGCCTGAACACCCTGCCAAAGGAGCGCATTCGTTCCGACATCTCCCCGCAATCGCGAGAGCGACCCCGTGAACGCACGCTGTTGAACAGGGTTGAGATCGGTTTCTGCGCCGCCGCGTCTTCATCAGAATCCGAAAACCCTGCACTGGACACCTCCTCGCTGCCGAACCACGGACTGCCCACCCTGGTCGCCGCCACCTCGCGACTGGCCCCGTAGCGAAATCCCAGAGGGCTCAGCAAGTACAGCCCCACGGCCACCACCATTTCCCACGGTGAGGGCACTGAACCTGCACCCGACAGCCACGAGATCACCAGTAACCCGATCATAAATCCGCCCACAACCCCGGCCCTACCCCACCTGGCGGCAGACCCCGCTGCGGCTCCGGCTAGGAGCAGCGAAAGGGAAAGGGGCGGGTCGAGATGCAGGGCAAGGCCGAGGATCAACCCGACAGCCATGCCCGCAGCGAACCCCCCCGTGATCCCCCTGCCGGCAAAGGACATCACCACCAGGGTCGCAGCCACCCAGATCACCCGGAGGTCACCGATCTGCAGCCCGGCAGTTCCCAGAAGCAAAACCCCACCAAAGATGCCCGCGGCCAGCGTTGAGGGGAAGTTCATCTTCTCAGAGCGTCGCTCAGGAGAGAGAATCAGCGGGAGGGCCCGATGAAACACTGCAGCCGAGGACGCCACCATTACCACTTCAAAGAACAGAAGACACAGGTTATACAGGGTGGCTCCCATCCAGAGGCGCGCCGCTCCCCGGAAGAGTGCGCTGGCTCCGACCGCAACGCCCACTAGCCCCCGTGGCATCTCTTCCCCCCGGTCACTGCCGGATATCATCTCGGCACAAAACCAGAAGGCCGCCAGCATCAGAGCCTCGGAGATCGCGGCACCATAGCCCAACAACCATCCCCTGCCCACCGCGACTCCAACCAGCGAAAGCAGCGCAGTGCGGTGGCGCCAGCGAAGCGAGGCGAGAACATAGGGAATGCCGAAGGGGGCCAGGAGATTGAGAACCTGGGCTCGTCCAACGAAGACTCCCATCACAAACACAGCTGCATAGATGATAAACTCCCGGACGGTCGCAACCGAGAGCGCAGCGCTCACTCCCTCCGGGACCGATCTCCATTCATCTGCAGCCGTTTCGCTTCCCCTGGCACTGTACCTGTGTGCTTTCTTATCAATCATCAGCCCCGTGCCCCCCGCGCCCCCATTTGATTCGGTAAGGTCAAGTATAGAGCAAGCCGAATCAGAAACGTGTCACTCTGTGACGAGACTACATAACCTTTTTGCGACAGGGGTCGCGGAGAAATGTGGAGGGAAGCCGGGTTCACTCCGGAGCGAACCCGGCACAAACCGCCTCAGATGAGATCCATCTCGCTACCGATATCGGCAAAGGTCTTCAGGGCAAAGTCGAGATCCTCGCGGCTGTGCACCGCAGAGAGCATGACCCTGATCCTGGCCATGCCCGCCGGGACCGTGGGGAATCCGATGCTCTGGGCGAATATGTTCCTGTCGAATAGGCGCCGGCTGAACTCGGCCGACACTCCGGCATCGCCGATCATCACCGGCGTGATGGGTGTTTCGGTGTGGCCCGTGTCGAAACCGATCTCCCGCATGGCACCCTGGAAATGACGTGCATTATCCCACAGCTTCTGCACCAGGTCATCACTGGCCGCCAGCTTCCTGATCGCGGCCAGATTGGCCCCCGCCTCGGGAGGAGTCAGGGAGGAGCTGAACAGGAAGGGACGTCCACGCTGCCTGATGTACTCTATGAGACGGGCGTCCCCTGCGATGAATCCGCCGACACAACCCATCGCCTTGGACAGGGTCCCCATTTCCACGTCGATTCGGTCGCCGAGACCAAAATGATCCACGATTCCTGATCCGTGCGAACCGAGCACACCCTCCCCGTGAGCGTCATCCACCATGGAGATGCAACCGTAGCGCTCTGCCAGCTCAGCGACGGCAGGCAGGTCGGCGAGGTCGCCGTCCATACTGAAGACGCCGTCCGTTACCACCAGCCTGTTTCCATCGTGATCGACATCCTCCTTCATCATCTCTTCCAGGGCCTGCATGTCCAGATGCGGGTAGACCCTGATCCGCGCGCGGGAGAGACGACAGCCATCGATGATGCTGGCATGATTGAGGGCATCACTGTAGATGATGTCCTCCTTGCCGACCATCAGGGGGATCACGGTCAGGTTGGCATTGAACCCCGACTGCACCACCACTGAATCCTCTCGCCCCTTAAATCTTGCCAGCTCGGACTCGAGCTGCCCGTGTATACTCATCGTTCCAGCGATGGTCCTGACCGCCCCCGGACCCACACCATACTCCCGGATTGCGGTTATTGCCGCCTCCTTCAGGTCTTCATCCGCCGCCAGTCCCAGGTAATTGTTGGAGCAGAGGTTCAGCTTTTTCTCACCGTCTATTACCACCCACGCCCCCTGCTCTCCCTCGAGCACCCGTATTTCATTGTACAGGTTGTTATCATGCAATTGTTGCAACTGTTCGTCAACAAAGGCCAGAACATCTCTATCTGCCATAGGCCAACCTCCCTCTTCCATGTGAGCAATGTCCAAAGGTTCCGGCAACGGGTGAGAGCTGAGAATCCGGGTCTCACCTAGTATCTAAAGTATACCATCACCGGCACAAATCTTCATGGACGTCGCCCCTACCGCCATGCATACTTGTAGGCGACGGTGCGGACGAGAGGCCACCCAATGCATCAGCATGCAACAGTCTACTGGCACCCACCTGCCTGAAGGTGACCAAATCGAAGCAATCGTCAAACTGAGCTGTTAGGAGGCGGACACTGAAGATGAACAGATATCAGCACATTCTCGTTCTTGCCCTGGTCCTGGCTCTGGCGACATCGATTGCCGGCTGCACGGGCGCCGCAGTGCCACCCGATGACGACTCCGATGCTCCCAGCGAGATTCCTGCCGTTGGGGGAGAACTCGTCTACGGCATTGCCGGAGAACCGGTGATCCTCAACCCCATCCTGGCCACCGATAGCCCCTCGAGTTTCGTCAACAGCCGGGTCTACGCTGGCCTGGTCCGGGTCGATGAGAACCTCCAGATGGAGCCCTACGTTGCCCGCGACTGGGAGTACTCTGACGACGGTCTCGAATGGACCTTTAAGCTGCGCGATGATGTCTACTTCCACGACGGCGAGCAACTCACGGCCGAAGACGTGGTTTACACCTACATGACCATTCTCCACCCCGACTACACCGGGGTGCGCGCGACCTCCTACCGGCCTGTCAAGGAAGTGGTCGCCGACGACGATTTCACCGTCAGGTTCGTCCTGCACACACCCTACGCGCCCCTTCTCAGCACCCTCAGCATGGGCATACTGCCCTCTCACCTCTACGCCGACACTCCGGTGGCTGAGATACGGGAACTGGATGTGAACATGGAGCCCGTCGGGGCTGGCCCCTACATGTTCAGGGAATGGCAGAGCGGACAGTACATCGTCATGGAGAGAAACCCGAACTTTTTCCTCGAGGGTCCGTATATTGAACTGGTCCACATCAGGATGTACGGCGACGAACAGGTGATCCTGGCGGCTTTGGAATCTGGAGACATAGACCTGCTGGGCGCCATTCCGCCCGATGACGTCGACCGGATCACAGAGCAGTACGCCGACAGGCTGGCCTTCCATAATCTGCAGCAGAACGGCTACACCTACATCGGCCTGAAGCAGACCGACCCCATCCTGAGTGACCTGCGGGTCAGGCAGGCTCTCATGTACGGCATCGACCGGCAGGGCATCGTGGACAACATCCTCAATGGTCTCGGGACGGTGATGAACGCCAATATACCTGGGTTCTCATGGGCTCACAACCCGGACCTTGAGTCCTATGAATACGATCCGGACAGGGCAATGGAACTGCTGGAGACCGCGGGATGGACAGAAATAGGCGACGATGGAATACGCACCAACGCCGATGGCGAGCGGCTGACCATCACCGTGGTAACGGG